>JBPCWB010000788.1:0-3847 GCA_051009955.1 Hyphomicrobiaceae bacterium
TAGTCTTTAAGCAATCGCACGAAATTGGCTCGACAGGTGTAGCAAGAACGGCTCGGATTGGTCCAGCAGACGTCGGCGGCGATCATCACTGCCGAGCCGGTGCTTCCACAGCAGCCGACGGACGGCTAGCAATCTCAGACTGTCGAACTGGGGTAGGGTCGGCTCGTGAAAGTAACCATTGTCAGCCCATCGAACGGGATGATGTTCGACGATCCACGCCGGGAAGCGGCAACAGTTTGGTCTTGAGAATTGAGCCAGCTCTCATGAAGACATCGTTCTACGTACTCATGGTTGCGCTCGCAATGTTGGCATTCGCCCCCCAACGCGCCTCAAGTCAGCAAGTGAAGGACAAGCCGTTCTGGCCACAGATCCTGGCGTTCTTGCAGCATGACAAGGACACCGGCCTTGAGCCATGCCGCACTCTATTCGTCGGTTCTTCGAGTATTCGTTACTGGGCCGGCCTGGACAACGACATGCCTCGGCGAAAGGTCGTCCGCCGCGGCTTCGGCGGGGCGCATCTCGCGCACTTGATTTATTACTTTGAGCAGCTTGTTGAGCGTCACCAGCCGAGCGAGATCGTGGTCTATGCAGGCGAGAATGATATTTCGGGTGGCCGGTCTCCCGCTGAAATCCTGATGGACCTGAAGGCGTTGTTGAAGAGGAAAAGTCAGTCGTTGGGGGCGACGCCCGTGTACTTTATCTCGATCAAACCTTCGATTCATCGCTGGAGCGAGTTTGAAGTGCAAGCGCGGGCGAATGATCTTGTCGCGGAACTCGCGGAAACTCGAGATGACCTGGTTTTTGTGAATGTCGTTCCGGCGATGGTGGAGAATGGCCAACCCAAGAGGATTTTTCAGCCAGATGGCCTGCATATGACTCGTGAGGGTTACACCTACTGGGCGCAGGTTGTGAACTACGCCCTGGATAATTCCGGAGTGCCCTCTGCCCCCTACTGTCAGTAAAAGCGCAATGCCGGCGCTTCGTCCTCGAAAACGGACAGCCGGGACCAGCACGTTGAGAGATGGGTCAGAACCAGGCCTTGTTCATGTCACGCAGAAATTGTGCGGTGATTTCAAAGCCTGAACGATCGCCAATGACACTGTCGATACCGCAATGAGGACATAGCGCGGTCTGCTTCGCAGTATCGCCGGGTATCTCGGAGCATTCCGTGTCGGTCCAGTCCTTGATGTCGGCAGGGCGAAAGATCTTTTCGCAGTAAAAACAACCACACCTCAGACTGGCTTCGATCTCGCGCCGATGATAAATCGACTTGTCGTGCGCAACCCGAAGCCAGTGATCATCCGGCAAGTCAAAGACGTTGGGCATACTTTCATGTCGAACGCCTGTGGCGCCGCCTAATCGTGAGTTAGGGTTGCATGCTGGCAGCCGGCAGATTGACTGGCCGCACTTCGAAAGCGCCGCGCAACAACCGCAGTCCTGCTGCTATTTCTTGGCTTTGGAGGCATGCCATCGCTCATCGTGCAGCCTTGTCGGCCGCCCTGCCTCCATGTCGCGGAAGCCTTGGATAAAGTTGGCCTTCATATTGAACACGAGCGTTTTGCTGGTGACTGGCGCAATTGCATCGAACCAATCGCCGGTTTGGTCGACGTTCATGCTCAGCTTCAATTGCAATGGCAGCTCGATGCCGCCTGTGGTTTCCGTGAATGCACCCGTTTCGAGGGCATGAAAGAGCACGACGCCTGTGTATGAGCTTCGTCCTGGCACCGTGATAGGATTGAACAGTTTGACATCGCCCTTCGGAGAGCTGCCGAAGTGGAGGTTCTGGAACTTGACCGACTTATTGGTCTTCTGATGGGTGACCTCGAGGTCGAACGATAGGATCGTGCCGCGCCGCGCACCATCATTCGATATCGTGATCGGGATCGCGAGCACGTCGCGATAACCTTGCCGGAACATGTGAATGAGCGGAGGTTGATAGATGCGCAGGCTGGCTTGCTTGAGGACGGTCTCATAAAAACTGTAGCCTGAGAAAACCAAGGCCAACATCGACACGAGTGTTGTCAAGCGCGCGCTCATGCGGCCTTCTCCCTGGCTGCGGCCGGACCGACTCTGCTCTTCGGTTAAGGAGTCATTGGTGACGTGCGCACCATACTCAGTGACCGAATCCAGCATTCCGCGCAAATTCTCGTGAGGTGATTGCCTTCCCCGTATACTCATCTTTCGGTCCAAACCGGTTCATTGAACTTGTCGACTTGCCACAAAAGACGCCCCCGCTTCACGCCACGTTCATGTCTTGCGCAAGAAAATGGCAATCGAAAGATAAGTGCGGGCCGGAAGGAATTTGGCTTTGGCTGGTCCGCGTCAGGCCCGCACCGGCCCGCATTCGCAGCGTTTCGCGTTGATGTTGGAAAAATATCTCGTCGGGCCGATATCCGGTTGAATTTTATGCTATAAGTTCATTCCGCCATTCCCATCTCGAATGACTCGATCGGCATGTAGGACAAATTCGAAATGGCACATAGAATTTTTGTCGTTACAATTTCGCTGTGGGCATTTGCGGCGAGCACAATGGCTTTCGCCAGTGCCAAAGAGATTGTAGCTCTGGTTATCGGGAACTCGGACTACGAGCATACGGCGCATCTCGACAATCCGCAGAACGATGCCAACGATGTCGCGGATGAATTTGAGCGTCTCGGCTTCACTGTTCATCGCCACACTGATCTTGACCACCGTGGCATGCGGCGCGCCGTGAGAAAGTTTGCCCGCGCCCTGCAGGGCGCGAGAGCAGGTGTCTTCTTTTATGCCGGTCACGGTCTGCAGGTTTCGGGCACGAACTACCTGGTCCCGGTCGATGCGAAGCTTGAGGAGCAAACCGGCATCGACTTTGAATTAATCCGCCTTGATCTCATCCATCGTACGATGGAGAAGTCGACCAAGACCAATATCCTCTTTCTCGATGCCTGCCGAGATAATCCGTTGGTGCGTAGCCTGGCGCGTTCTATGGGGACGCGGTCTGTGGCGCTCAGCCGTGGCCTGGCCCGCATGGAGTCGGGCGTCGGCTCGTTGATCAGTTTTTCAACCCAACCAGGTAATGTCGCCGTTGATGGGGCTGGCGATCGAAACTCGCCCTATGCAGAAGCCTTGCTGAAGCATATCAAGCGCGGCGAGAACGAGATTTTCGATCTCCTGATCAAGGTTCGGCGCGACGTCATTGCGGCCACGGATGGCCGCCAAGTGCCTTGGGAACATTCAGCTCTGACCAACGAGTTTGCATTTCGCACCGTTGCGCCTGCGGCAGTTCCTCAGTCGGTGACACCGCTTGCCAAGTCGAAACCGAAAACGAGTGCGCCAGAAACCCGAGCTCCGGCCCCCTCCCGTCAGGCCGAAATCGCTTTCTGGAATACGATTCGCGCAAGCAACGATCCGGATCTTATCCGCGCCTATCTGGATCAGTATCCGAAAGGGTCGTTCGCGAGGCTTGCCAAAGTCATGCTGCGCAAGCTCGAAAAGAAGGCCAAGCCCGATACGCCACTGACTCAGCCGCCGCGCGTCAAACGCAAGACATCCAAGACACCGCCCAGGAAAAAGAAGGCGACGACCAGAAGTAAGAAGAAAACACGAAAAGCTGTAAGGACAATAGTGCGTCGCAGGCGCAAAAAGACGTGCCGGTTCGAGACGAACTTTGAGTGTCTGAAACGCGGTGGAATCGTTAAATATGGTCGGTGCAAGGACCCTCGTGAGGTTTGCAGCTGACAGCCTACGGCTCTTGGACCGTTGACTGTCCGGCACGATGACCGGTTCTAAACTGTAGCTGATTGAATTATTCTCCGTTACGTAGTTTCTTAGAGGTATCGCCGTGATGCCGGCGCGCGGCTAGCGCTACAGG
>JBPCWB010000789.1:0-2766 GCA_051009955.1 Hyphomicrobiaceae bacterium
AATGATCCCGAAAAAAGTCATGAATGATCGTTTCCGGAGACGATGACACCAGATCTTCCGGCATGCGTTCGCCGCCAAGGCGCATGATCTTGTCCAAGGTCGTTCGGTGGCTGTGATAGAGAGAAAGTAGATGTTCGGTGAGGCGCGGTGCATGATCGATCGCGGCGCGCAGTTCTTGAAGATCGGGCGGATCATCCCCGAACACCGGATCACCAAAGATGTTCCTCAGATCCGCAAGTCGGTTCGAGGAATCGTCATTCACCAGATCACGCCAGTCGACGCTGTAAACCTCAGCCAGCGCCATCAGCATCTTGACCGAAAGGCTACGCTGATTGTTTTCCAGGAGATTGACATACGATGTGCTGATGCCCAGCGCACGCGCCATTTCCGCCTGCGTTTGTCGGTGCTCACGCCGCAATTGGCGCAAGCGCGGACCAATGATAGTTTTGGCCATGTTTCCTCTTGCGGTCGATTTTACATTTTTACAAATACACGATATGTTACATACACAATAGACACATTGACGCGAATATTGCTGAACACGCTGCGTTCTTCGGCTATGATTTGCTTGCATCGACTCCAAGGCGCGTCTGCTCTGGAGCCATTATCGTCAACCCGCACCAGAGAGAGGTCACCATGCAACCGGTTAGACATATCGAGACCGATCAATCTCTGCGTTTTGACAGGGCCGATCTGGAAATTCGGGCCAGCCTGGGTGGCGATAGCGTGACAATCGACGTGATGAAGTCCGGTGCCTGCGTTCACCGCCTGACTATCAGCGACGCCGTTGGCCGCATGGAGCACAGCTGGATTGCAAACCTGTTCGCGCGCGAGGACAATGTCGCACTTGGCGAGTTGGCCAGCGAAGCCGAAGAATACATCAGGCAGCTCAACATCAATCAGGGCTGACGCCTGCTCCCACAACATCACGGCGTCGACGAGCGGGCGGCGGTCGCCAACACGCACCGCGCGGGTGAACCTTCATCTGGCAATGGGCAATTCCGCGCCTTGCGTGCCGGCCTCCCCAGCCGTGGCTCTTCGCCTGCCTATTGCCTCCAGGTTTCACCGCAGACCATATTGTCGGTCACCAATGCCAGCTCTGCAGAAACGGGAGCCGTAAGACATGAGCGACCGCGTGGTCATCGTTGGCGCCGGGCCCGCCGGTCTTGTTTGTGCCGCCATTCTGGCTCGAGCCGGGCATGCCGTCGTCGTCTGTGAGGCCGAACCGTCACTTCCCAAGAACTTGCGGGCATCAACATTCCACCCGCCAACCCTCGACATGCTTGCAGAGATCGATGTTGCCAAAGCTATTGTCGCGCAAGGCCTGAAGGCCCCCAAACTGCAGTATCGCGATCGCACAACCGGACTTATCGCCGAGTTCGATTTCGGCGCAATCAGCGATCTGACCCGGCATCCCTTTCGCGTGCAGTGCGAGCAGTACCGACTCAACCAGGCAATCGTCGAGACGCTCGAACACCTCCCCAACGCCGAAATTCGCTACGGCGCCGAGGTTGTCGACATCGAACAGCACCTCGATCACTCGGACGCCCTGCTTGCTGACGGCACGCGCATCAAAGGGCGGTTCATTGTCGGTGCGGATGGCGCAAACAGCATTGTGCGCCGGGCAAGCGATATCCCGTTTGACGGCTTTACCTGGCCCGAGCGTTTCCTTGTGGTGAGCACGTCATTCGACTTCACCGAACCATTTCCAGACCTTTGCCTGGTCAACTATTTCGCTGACCCGGAAGAGTGGTATTTTCTGTTGAAGGTACCCGGTCTTTGGCGCGCGATGTTCCCGGCCCGAGCAGACGAAGACGACGACGCAGTCTTGTCCGATGCGTCAGCGCAGCGCCGCCTTAACCGCGTGTTCGCCCGCCGGTCGCCTTACGACATTGCGCACAAGACGCTCTACCGGGTGCACCAGCGCGTCGCCCAGTCCTATCGCAGCGGCCACTGTTTTCTTGCTGGCGATGCCGCCCACATCAACAATCCTCTGGGTGGAATGGGCATGAACGGAGGCATCCATGACGCCCACAACCTCGCTCACAAACTCGCGCGGGTCCTGTCCGGCGACGCTACGCCCACATCATTGGACGCATACGAACGCGAACGGCGCCCGGTCGCGCTGGAGTACATCAATACCCATACTATCCAAAACAAGCACAATCTTGAGACGACCGATCCAGCCGAGCAAACCGCATTTCGCGAAAAGCTTCGCGAAATCCAGAGCGACTCGGTGAAGACTTACGAGTACCTGCGTCGCATCTCGATGATCGCCAGCCTCGAAAAGGCGGCAGAAACCTGAGTGCAAGCTCCGCGCGACACCGACCCGCCGCGCCAGATTGCGCGATCAGTCGATCAACTCCCACCCGCTAACAATTGATCGAGTAAGCCCAGCCGAGTTCGCCCAAACGCACCGTCAAATACTCAAATCGAGCACTGCCAGACTGCCGCCAACTTCAGGATAGCGATGGAAGCTAGCGATCTGAAAGCAACCGGCCAACGGAAGACCACAATTCCAGATTTGTATACATTCATACCGCATCGCAACAATTTTATGAACTAACATTATACGACAGAGTCATAGGCTGCGATCAATTTCCAACAATCTTGAGAATTTCCGTCGAACAAACAAATATCGAATTGCGTCGGTCAATCCTTTCCGTCAAGATCGGTCAATAGAGGCATCGATCCTGATGGATCGGTAGAGCGTGCGGCGATTTAAAACATTTTTCGGAGTAGTCCGTTGCAACGGCGACAAAAACA
>JBPCWB010000790.1:0-3231 GCA_051009955.1 Hyphomicrobiaceae bacterium
CAAGGCGGCCCGACGTCTGATGCTTGCAAGAGTCGGTTTTCGGTCCCGTCCGTCTTAACAGGACGGCTCGAATCGTAGGCGCGAATGAGCGCCCGCACCGGGTGGTGGATCGGTGAAATGTCGGAAAGGAGGACTTTTCGTCATGAGCGTAGCACTGACATTCGGTTCGCTGGTGCACCAATTTCAACACGAGTAACCGCTGCGAGACGCTTCAGCAAAGTTCAACTTGTGAGCTTAGCGGATGATGTCATTCGAGCCTGAGATCATGCGCAATTGCGGTCGCCGCAGTTAGCTCAAGTCAGCCCGAACGATGGCGGCACCGTCGCTCAATGCCTTGAGTTTGCCGAACGCGACATCGCGCGGCAAATACTTCATGCCGCAATCCGGCGCGGGGATGAGCCGGTCAGGTGGCACGAATGCCAGCCCGTTGGTGATCCTTGCTGCAACGATGTCCGGCAATTCAACGTGCGGATCCGAAAGGTCGAGAACACCAAGCATAATCGTCTTGGGCGCGAGATCCTTAAGGACGCCCAAATCGATGTCGGGTTGGGCGCTTTCGATGGAAATCGTGTCGGCGGTTGTGTCTGCGAGTTCTGACAAGAACGTATAGGTGACTGGCTTCGTGTCACCTGGGACCACCGCCGCATAACCGAAACACAGATGTATGACCGTGGACACCTTCAAGCCCTGCAGGGCCCGGTTGATGGCATTGACAGCATACCGACGCGCGCCTGCCGGATCGTTGCGAACCCATGGCTCGTCCAATTGGATGACATCCGCTCCTGCATTTTCGAGGTCCCGCGCCTCCTCATTCACGAGTGCAGCCATGTCCATCGCGAGTTCTTCTGGATCACCATAGAAGTCGTCGACGACCTGCTTGCTCATCGTGAACGGTCCGGGAAGCGTGATCTTTGCAACTTGCGATGTGTTTGCACGCAAAAACTCCAAGTCACGCACTTCGATGGGGCCAGGTCTGCCGAGTTTCCCGACAACACGGGGGACATATGCGACATGATCGGACCGCGCGGACACCCTGCCCGGATTGCGCAAGTCGAGACCGTCGAGAGCCGTTGCAAATCGGTTTGAATAGCTCTCCCGGCGAATTTCACCATCGGTGATAACATCGATGCCGGCCCGTTCCATATCGCGGATGGCGAGCAGGGTCGCATCATCCTGCGCCTGCTCCAGCCATGGTTCGGGCACACGCCACATCTCCGGCATGCGGACACGCGGTACAATTTTGGAAAGCATGTCGCGGTCGACAAGCCAGTCCGGCTGCGGGTAACTGCCGACAACCGCCGTCTGTAGGAGTTTGTCCGTCATGGGCTCATTCCAACAGATCTGCCGATCACGCAGGATCGGCAGATCTTTTGAGCGAGATTATCCGTCTGCCCGCCAAATCACGTGTTGGTGCCGCCCTAGGCGCGCGCCACGGCAGCCGGGTCAGCGCCAACCCGACCCAGGGCGCGATCAGCTGCTCCCTCACGCGACAAGACAAAATCGAACTGGCAGCTTGGCATGCCCGGTATCGGACAATCCGGATGATCGGTCGTAATCTGAGCGACCAAATCACCTGATGTCCCGAAAACCGTGTCGTCGGCCAAATGCGGATCACCGTCAACATAAAGCGCGGTCACGAGTTCTCGGTAGCCCGTTGCATTGATCAACATGTGAATGTGCGCCGGGCGCATTCCGTGGCGGGCCTGGGCCTTGACCAGGTTGCCAACGGGACCATCCATCGGGATCGAGTATCCCATCGGTTTGACTGTTCGGATGAGATAGATGCCGTTGTCATCGGTCGTAAAAATCCCACGGCAATCCATATTGTCGGCATCGTATTGAATGTCGTAGAGGCCATTGGAAGCCGTCTGCCAGATCCCGATTTCAGCACCGGCAACCGGCTCGCCGGACACATTCGTCACCTTGCCCCAAAGGGCCACTTCCCCGGCGGAAACATCGCGAGCAATCTGGTCTCCGGCATCGTACCGCGGCGCATTCTCACGAAAAAACGGACCAAGCAGACTCGAGTGGGTGGCATCTTCCATGGCCGTTTTGTCGTGCATGAAATGCACCAGCGCACTCAACCCCATCGTGTCCGAAAGCAATATGAACTCCTGGCGGTCCGGTGTGCATTTCTGGCCGACCTTGGTCAGGAATTCGATGGCCAGAAGCCATTCCGCCGGTGTCAGGTTGACCTCTCGCGCAAAATTGTGCAGGTGACGGACGGCCGCGTCCATGACTTCCTTCAGTCTCGGATCGGGCGTTTGTGCCATCTGGCCCAACACGGCATCTGTAATCGATTCCGTCGTCAGTTCCGGAATGTCGGCTGAACCACCGTGATCCTTGAAAGAAGATGCACTCATCGCGGCTTGTTTGCCGTTGGATTCCTTGGATGCCATAGCTACGCTCCTCTTCCCTTGGCAAATAGATACATGATGTTAGTCGCTACCTCCCAATTCAACAAGGCAACGCACCGCTGGCACTGGCAGCGTTCTCCTGAAAATTGGATCGACCGAGACCGACCCTCATCCTGCGCGTCAGCGACCGGGATAATCTGGAGTCACGTCCATGAGTCGAAATAGTGGACTTCGAACAATGTCACCACCTCGGCTTTGCCATCATCGCATCGGGGCCGGACCGGATTGCGGCTTCGATACGTCTGCCGGCATGGACCAGGCGAGTGCAGATGTTGTGTGGGTGAAGCTCCGTGCCATGCGAGACGGTGCGAATCTGGCCGCAAGCCACTTGTTCTGAGTTTTGTCTATGCATCGGCTTTCGCTTGGCCATACGATCTGTCATTTATCAACGCGTGACTGCTTTCAACGCCGCTCAATCCATTTGGTTGTCGGCATAGGCTGGAAGCCAAAGAGCGAGTGAGAATGGCGCGCAAATGCTATGACATTGTCATTGTGGGACATGGAGCCGCCGGTCTGACGGCCGCGCTGGCAGCTGCGGAGATGTCGCTGGACCTGGGCATACAACTGAGCATCGCTGTGCTCGAGCGCGCGCCAGAGGGCGAACTCGGGGGCAACACGCGCTTCACGCCCTGTTTTATGCGCATGGAGGATGCCGACCGGGTATCGCCGGACTTCGTCGAGGATATGCTGGCTGTTTCGAACGGGCGAAATGACCGTGGCTACTTCGAGCGACTTGCTGAACGTGCGCCTTCGACGCTTACATGGTTGAAGGTGCATGGTGTCGCGTTTCACAAACCCGTCTATTATCTGGCCG
>JBPCWB010000791.1:0-4605 GCA_051009955.1 Hyphomicrobiaceae bacterium
GACTGTTCACGGTCGATACGTGGCTGTGATGCATGCGGTGTCTTGCGTAGCTGTAGCAGCTATGGCTCTTCCACCTCTAACTGCGGACATCGTGCATCATCGTAGTCTGTTCCGCCCCTAATCAGCCATTGCAGTTTTGCGCTCAGGCCTGAATGCGTGGCCGCAGATGAGGTCTTATCCGGTTCATGAACAGATCGAGCTGCCCCATATCGGGAGTGAGGAAATTGAACGTCACTTCTTCAACGCCGGCATCGATCCGCGCTTGAAACTTGGCGATGAGATCGTCCGGATGGCCCATCAGGTAGATTGCGTTAGAGTCCTGGAAGCGGTTGTGCGTGAAGCGCGCCATAGCGGCGGCGAGGCGTTCCGATGTCGGATCAAGGTCGATATGGACGTGATCGTGATGGGCGAACGTCACAGTCGATAGATCGCGACCTGCGTTCCGCAGTTCCTCGTGGAGGAGCCCGCGCGTCTCCACCAAACACGAAACGTCGAGTCCCGGCGCTGACCGGTAAGCAGTCATGAGACCCTGACCCGATCGCGCCACGCGGGCAATCGACGGCACAGCCGAGTAACCTGGCCGCTTGGTGATATGCTGACTGGTGCCGGCTGGCACAGTGCCCCCGGCCAACCAAATTGGGGGATGCGGTGTTTGGATCGGGCGCGGCAACAATCGAATTTCGGGGATAGCGAAGTGGCGTCCTTCGAAGGCAAATGAATCGTTGGTCCAGAGCCCAATGATGATCTCAAGCATTTCATCCATGCGCCGGCCGCGCGCTGAGAGCTGCACCTGAGAGGCCAAAAATTCATCCTGCGCCCAGCCGACGCCAACACCGAAAATGAGGCGGCCTTCCGAGAGGAGATCAATATTAGCGAACATCTTTGCGGTGAGGACTGGATCGCGCAGCGGCAGGACGAGGACCCCGGTTCCAACTGTTACACGTTCGGTCGCAAGCGCCGCCAGCATCAGGCTGGTTGCCGGTTCGAGGAAGGCGGCCTTGTAGGAGGGTGGCGCTTCGAGCAGGTGATCGAAAACCCACACGCTGTCAAAACCGAGATCCTGCACTCGGCGCGCATAGTCCTGGAGGAGTGCAGCCGATGGAGGTGGTTCGTCGGGGTAGGCATAAGTCGGCAGAAAGACTCCGAAACGGGTCATCGTCATATTCCCTTCTTGCGGTGGGCAATCCAGTCGTCTGTTGACGCGATGATGACACCAAAAACACAGGCTGGATTTCCAATTGTCGTCAGAAAGGGCCAGTCGAGGGTTCGGGCGCGTGCGCCGGCCCGAGCGGTGTTAGACGTACGCCCGTCCGCAAGCGTTGATATGGATACTTTGACGTGTCGCACAGATGATCACCTGGTGCTTCGACGACCAGTACCGCTTCGGCCATGTCCTGGAAGTCTCCGCGAAAATGTACGGTGCTCTTCAGTGTCAGGATTTTTTGATCTTTCGGTTCGATTCCCAAATGGCGGAACGGTGCCTGATCCAACGCCTGCATGCGCTTTGAAGTAATTGCGATGCCGACACCGCCGGTTTGCAGCAGTGCCATCGGACCAAGATCGACGTCGCGATTGCCGGAGACGGGGCCCGTCGTAGTAAACTGGCCGGTTGCCAACTTTGCAACGCGGAACGTGCCTTCGAGTGGCACGACACCGTCCGGGCCATGTTTGCCGCCCAACGCCAGCGTGATCTCGGCGTCTTCACCGGCTTTGTGCGCCGCCGCGACGGCGTCCGGATCACACAGAAGTCCCAGCACGGCGCCTTGCGCATCGGAATTGATGAGGGCTGCCAGCAGTCCGGTCGTATCAGCACTGCCGCCGGCACCGGGATTGTCCTGGGTATCGGCCAGGATGACCGGTTGGGAGGCATTCATTGCAAGGCGCTGGGCTTCCTGGACGGCTGCCTCCGGTGTGTACAGCGGAACCGCAAACTCAGCCTCCCGCAACGCGGCAAAGCGCGCAACCGAATCGGCTGCAGCGTCAGCTGCGGCCTGCGAGAAAGCGTGAACCACGATTGCCGGGCCGCAGTCGAAGATATCGGAGGGCGGAAAGCCGGCGAGATAACCGACGCTGACGACATCACCGCCCTCCGTCGAATCCGCCAACTCAACAATCGCGCGAGATGGATCGACCATCGTGCACTGGCTGTGTAGTGGAATAAGAAACGGCAACTTGCGCAGGGCCCGGCCCGTTGGACGTCCTTTCACAAGAAGGGACCGCATCGCGGCCGCGGCACGTGCGCCGGTCTCCTGCCGGTCGACGTGCGGATAGGTGCGATAGGCGATGATTGCATCGACACGGCGCGTCATCGCCGGCGTCACGTTGGCATGATAATCGAGGCTAATGACGATCGGGATATCGCCACCGACAACCGCGCGGACCCGCCGCAGAAGTTCTCCTTCGCCATCCTCGAAATCCTCGGTTACCATGGCGCCATGCGTGTCGAGATAAATGGCGTCATAGGGCATGTTCAGCGACAATTCAGAAATCATCTCTGCGCTGATGCGCTCGAAGGCATCGCGCGTAACGTCTCCACCAGCACCGCCGCTGGTCCACAACAGAGGCACGAGTTCGTGTTCGGCTTTCATTTTGGCCATGAAACCCGAGAGCGCGAAGCTATTGCCCTCCAGCCATTTAAAAACGTCGGAACCTCGCGCCAGAGGCGGTCGATCACGATGCGAGCAAAAATAGGCGTAATCGGTCACTGTCGAGACGAACGTATTGGTCTCGTGATGGAACCCACCAACTGCGATCCTTGCCATGATCCTTCCTCTCGTATGATGATTGCCTCGGTCGGTATCCAAATTAGAAACGACTTGGGTCGCGGGTGCTAGCTGAATCGTTTGGACGTAACTTGGCTATGGGCATGGGTGTCACGCAGGTCGAGCGGATCCGAAAAAGGAAACCCAAACCGTGAGCGCCACAACACCTGAAACAATGATCGCTGCCTGGTACGAAGCTTTTGGTCCGGCACGCGACGTCCTGAATGTCGGTCAGTTGCCGACACCGCAGCCAGGACCCGGAGAAGTGCTGGTGCGCCTTGGGGCCTCCGGCCTCAATCCGCATGACGTCAAAAAACGCTCAGGCTGGATGGGCGGCACCCTGCAGACTGCCAAGGTTATCCCGCACGGTGACGGTGCCGGTATCATCTGGGCGGTAGGAGATGGCGTGGCGAACGACCTGCTTGGCAAGCGCGTCTGGATCTTTGGCGGCAGCTATGCGCATGCCGGTGCGGGCACTTCAGCCGAGTTCGTTGCGGTGCCGGCGACGCAGGCATTGGCATTGCCTGACACGATGTCGTTCGAGCAGGGCGCCTGTCTTGGCGTGCCAGCGTTCACCGCCTATTACGCCCTACTCGTCGACGGTCCGGTCACAGGTCAAGATATTCTGGTGCAAGGCGGAGCCGGTGCCGTCGGCAGTGTCGCGATCGAGTTGGCGCGCTGGAATGGTGCCCGCGTTACGGCAACCGTCAGTTCAGATGAAAAAGCAGAAGTCGCCCGTGCTGCCGGGGCCGACGAGATCGTCAACTACAATACTGAAGACACTGTCGCGCGCATCATGGAGATCACCAACGGGCGCGGTGTCGATCGAATCGTCGAGGTTGATTTCGGTGCAAATATCGCGATCAACGCGGCCGTGCTCACATCCAATGGCACGCTTGCATCCTATTCATCGACGCGCGTGCGCGAGCCAGTCTTTGCCTATTACGATTTCGCCATGAAGGGCTGCCGTCTACATCTGGTGCAGGCGATGACGATGCCGAACGCCGTGCGCGTGGAAGCCGCGAGGGTGATCATGGCATTGCTGTCGCGCGACATGCTCAAGCCGCGTATCGCCCACACTTTTGCGCTCGATGATATTGCAGATGCGCACGAATTATTGGAGTCCGGCACTGCCATCGGCAATATTGTCGTGACGCTTCCCGATTGATTACGCCGGCGCGAGTTCACGCCAACGATGGCAGGCCGCGGTGTGTTTCGCCTGGCCGATATCTTCGAGTTCCGGCCGGATCTCCGCGCAAACTTCGCGAGCATAGGGACATCGGCTGCGAAAGGCGCAACCGCTTGGCACGGCGGTCGGACTGGGCGGGTCGCCTTCGAGCGGTTCGGCATCGGCGATTTCGCTGGCGCCAAGGCGCGGTGCTGATCGCAACAACGCCCGTGTATAGGGGTGCGCAGATTGCGCGAAAATTCGGTCGGTTTCGGCGATTTCGACAACACGCCCGAGATACATTATGGCGACCCGGTCGCACATTCTCTCAACGACCGACAGATCATGACTTATGAAGATATAGGTGAGCCCGAATTCAGCCCGAAGATCGCGCATGAGCCGCAAAACGGTCGCCTGAACGGATAGATCGAGCCCGGCAGTCGGTTCATCGAGGATCACAAGCCTGGGCTGCAACACGAGGATGCGCGCGAGCCCGACACGCCGCTGCTGGCCGCCCGACAGCTCATGGGGATAGCGCAGACGAAAAGAATGATCGAGGCCGACCGCGTCAAGCATGTGGTCAATGCGTCTATCGCGCTCGGCCTTGTCGCTTATGCCGTTGATGCGCAGCGCTTCGTCGATGCTACGGCCGATCCGCCACCAGGGATCGAGCGC
>JBPCWB010000792.1:0-5468 GCA_051009955.1 Hyphomicrobiaceae bacterium
GCGAGTCGAAATCCCAGAGCCCCCGGCATGGACATCACAGTATCGCGGATCTCAATACCCGGCATGCTCGAAACGCGACGCAGCAGTTCCTTTGAAATTTCCGGATCAGGCTCGACGCCCACCTGAACATGGGGGACGTGAGACGAGATATAGGGCATTGGGCCCGTTCGCTTCGGCAAATTCAAAGCTTCGGCTTTTGCAGCAATTATCCCCATTGAAATCGACAATAGAACCATCGCCGTTTTACAAACTGATGCGAAATTCATGCTTGTCGTTCCTTTTCGGGTTGGATCGGACTGGGCCATCTCCACCATGCTTACTCCGGTGAATTTTGTCGCTAAGTGAACACTGGCTACACGGCAGACAAGGGTCATTCACGACTATCGGGCTTCCTTCCCGGCATGTCCGCTCAACCCCAATTAGCTGCCCCGCAGCGAAACGTCGTCGTCGGCTGACAGGAGCCTCTTAAGTTTTTTTGTTGCTCATAGATTCAGAAACCAGATTACCCGTCCTAATACATACTGTGTCGGAACAAAACCCAATTGCCGGCGCGAGCGGCTGTCGAGTGAGTTATCGCGATTGTCGCCGAGGACGTAGACATGATCATCCGGCACGATAACTTCAGGAAGCGTGTCGAGGGGGCCGTTGGATTGTTGATCCAGGATGCCATAGGTGCGTCCGTTGGGCAGTCGTTCGATGAAATGCTCGGCGCTGGGGAATCGTGATCTTAGTGTCGCTGGTACCGCTGCCGGCATGAGCGGCAGTTGCTTGGCGTTGAGAATGACTTTGCCGCCGCGATGCTCAATCGTATCGCCGGGCAAGCCGATGATTCTTTTGACGAAGAAGGTCTCATGCTGGCGTGGGTGCCGGAAAACCACAATGTCACCACGTCTTGGTTGTGATGCCGGCCAGCGCCGAGACAGCGGTAGGCGGAACCAGTCAAAGGAATGGTGGTTGAAACCATAGCTTGCACGCGAGGCGAGGATCCAAGAGCCACGTTGCAGGGTCGGTGCCATGCTGCCAGATGGGAGGTCAAATATCCGGAAGACGGGTCCAACGGGTAGTAAGATGAGCACGATCAGCGACATTGGTACGGTGATCGCGAGAATAATGATGAGAATTCGTCGCTCGCCAGCATCTCGTGGTGTCATGATCTTAGACTGTTCAAAAGCATTGGCCGAGAACCTATTCCTGCTGCAGGTGCGATCTCAATCTTACAAAACATCAACTGGACACCGCCTCGTCAGGGCAGTCTGGCCGACTTCCCGAACTGATCATTCAATGGACTTCGGAGAACGTTAGGTCGCGAGCCGATTTAGACATGTTAAACTCGATCAAGCTGCACTCGTTTCGTTGTGATGACAATTGAGCATTCTGATGTATCAAGAATTTGATCAGCGTTATATTGATCGACGATTGCACGATCGTGAGACTTGAGTGGTTGGCTGACTTGGCGGGAATGTTGGAGCGCGGAAAGACCGGTTGGGGTCATGTCTGGACGGCGCCCGCATTGCAAGGAGAATCTGAGGTGTTGCTTGCGGTCGGGCCGAGCACATCGCTTCCGCTGTTCCCCCAGCTTCGAGCCAGTTATGCTGTCCTTCCGTTTTTTGCGTCGGGCCATATCCGGACTCTTGGTCGTTACGCAAACTGGGTCGATCCGACGATCGTTTCGTTTTAGAACCAGAACTTTGGCTATATGTTCGCGTGCTCGCACAATGGATCGGGCAATTCTGGAGTGGGATAGTGAGTGACTTTACTGACTACGAAAAGTATGACGCGGTTGGGCTTGCCGATTTGGTACGGCGAAAGGAGGTCGACCCAATCGTTTTGCTCAATGCTGCGATTGAGCGAGTAGAAATGCGCAACCCCTCTATAAATGCGGTCGTGACGCAACTCTATGATTTTGGCCGCAAGGCCATACTTGACGGGTTGCCGGATGGTCCTCTTCGTGGAGTGCCATTTCTTCTGAAAGACCTTGGCGGGTGGCTGGCTGGGGACAGGGCCACGCGTGGTTCAAGCTTTTTCGCCGATGCACCAGCTGCTGCCCAAGATAGCGAGCATGTGCGGCGGCTCAAGAACGCTGGTCTCGTGATTTTTGGCCGAACCAATTCGTGCGAACTCGGGCTCTCGCTCACTTGTGAACCGATGCTGCACGGAGCTACGAAGAGTCCTTGGGATATAACGCGCATCTCCGGTGGTTCGAGCGGTGGCGCGGCCGCGGCTGTCGGAGCGCGCATACTTCCAATGGCGCACGCTTCCGACGGGTTCGGCTCAATCCGAGCGCCGGCAGCCTGTTGTGGGATAGTAGGTCTCAAACCAACGCGGTCACGCAATACGATGGCACCATATACCGGCGAAGGACTGGGCGGGTTGGCCACGGAGCACGCGGTCAGCCTGACAGTGCGAGATTCCGCGGCGCTGCTCGACGCGACGTGCGGTGCTGGACTCGGTGATCCTTACGTAGCACCCAAACCGCAACGGGCATTTATCGATGAGGTCACCGCTGAGCCAGGGAAGCTACGCATCGCATTCACAAGTGCCGCACCCAATGGCGCCCTTGTAGATCCTGACAATCTGCGCGCACTCGTTGAAGTAGCGAGTCTCTGCGCGGATCTCGGGCACGAAGTTGACGAGGTTAACCCCAATCTTGACGGTAGAGACGTTGTGCCAACGTTTCTGACAATAGCTTCTGCCAATACGGTGGTGAACTTGGCAAGCCATCCAACAAAGCGCCGCTCACCAGAGCAAGGTGAGGTTGAGAATGTGACATTCGCAACAGGACTGTCAGGCGAAGCTGTCTCAGCTGCTGATTATGTTGGCGCCACACAGGCCGCGCACCGCCTCGGTCGGCAAATGGCGACCTTCCACGAGAATTATGACATTCTCCTCACGCCTGCCCTCGGGACCTTGCCTCCGAAGCTCGGCTGGATCGACATGATGTTGGAAGACGTAGACGAATACTGGCGTCGCGTCTTCCAGTTCTCACCGTTTACGGTGTTGTTCAATCTCACGGGTCAACCGGCGATGGTTCTGCCGCTTGCGCAATGCCAGCCCAATCCCGATAACATTGCGTCGTTCCCACTCTCGGTTCAGCTGGTTTCGAGCTACGGTGATGAAGCAACTCTTTTCCGACTGGCTGGACAATTGGAGAACGCAAGGCCTTGGTTCGACCGCAAGCCACTGATCACCGCTTAACGTTATTCCTTTGATCAACGCGAGATATGCGGCGACCTATAGGATCTGACCACATCTTCTTCCGCCAGGGTCAGGAAGCGAAGAACTCAGCCTGAACAGTCCACGACCGGTCTACCCCAAACAGCAGACATCACCCAGCGCCGCGGCGCGGGCCGAGTTCGGCCATTCCGACCGTGTTCGGCTGATGCACGCAACCTGCCGCTGTTTGCCCGCGTGGTTGTGACTGCCTACGCATTCCAATACGGTTCACAACTGATTGCCGCCAACTACGGGCTCAACATGTGTTTTTTCGGAATACATCCTGATGTTGCGTGCGCAAGGCCAGATTTTCAATCTGGAAAGAGGGGTTCGATTCCCCTAGGGAGCGCCAGTGTTTTTCCTGATCGCATTTGCCCGGCTGTTCAAGTCTGAGAACGCTCTGAAACCAGCTGGTTGCCGAGGATGCGGGTTGCCCAACATTTTTGGTCTACGAACCGGCGGACGACGCTGCGGGCCATATCGAGGATCATGGATGGCGCACTCAGCATCGTAGCGCGCGAGGAGCCCGAGCCGTCATCGTCGACGATGCGCCTCGCCCGCGCAACGCCATTCACATCTCTCACCGCCTAGGTCAAAACACGTCACCTCCGGAATTCGGGCCCGCTGATACTGACGGAGGGCTTGCTCAGTCCGGCTGACACTGCCGACGTCATTGTCTCAGCGAGAACCGGCCAATGCGCCACGGTATCGAAGATGGTCATCAGGCGAGCATGCCAGTCATGGATCAAGCGTCGCCCCGGGTGCCGACTTCCGGCTGTGGCGGCTATCGACCACGGAGGTGGGTCCAGATCTCATGCATAGTCGGTGACGTTACCAGACGGGTCCACAATGATCGCACGGAGATCACGGCGTTTCGCGACCACCTGTTTGATTGCCGCAACAGACATGTTGGCAAAGGCCGTCGAAAAAGCGTCCGCTAGAGTGGCAGACGGGGCGGCGACGGAAATTGACCGATAGCGCTGCGAGCATTCGCCGGTGCGTGGGTCGAACAAATGATGTTTATTGCTGCGGCCAAACCGGTAGCCGGCCCCGCTCGACGTCGCCAGGCTCATATCTTGGAGCGCAACGCGTTTGATCAGACGGTCAGGTTGATCGGGGTCGGCAATCCCAGCAAGCCACGGCGTGCCATCTGATTTCAAGCCACTGCCATGTGTCTCACCGATGTGAACCAGGACATTGGAAAAGCCATTCCGCTGCAGAAGCTGGCGGATACGGTCTGTCACGAAGCCCTGGGCGATGCCGTTCAGGGTCAGCGCCATGCCGGCTTGATCGAGGACGACGGTCGTCGGCGAAACCTGGACACCGGTGTAGCCGACACGAGACAGCGCCTGCCTGATCAATGCGGCGGATGGTCCGGCGGGGTCTGCATCCGGCTCTGAGAAATGATCGGCATAGAGCTGCCACAGCGACTGTACCGAAATGTCAAACGCCCCGGCTGTCTCGCGCGATATCTGTACCGCCGTCGATAGCAGCTCGACGAACTCGATCTCGGGATCGCGAACGGCGCCCGCCCGGTTGAGTCTGACGAGCGTGCTGGCCGGGCGATAGAGACTGAAGATATTCTCAAGACGGTCGATTTCGATCGCGCAGCGCTTGATGATGTGACGGGCAAATTCTTTGTCAACGTGCACGAGCTTAATTTGTGCCTCGGCGCCAAGCGCCACGCCGCGCCAGGCGACACTCGCGGCAGCAGCTGGGCGGGAAACGAGGCCCACAGCAGATGTGGCGGCAATCGACAGAAACCGTCGTCGTGTCACCTTGGAACCTGATCTGGGCATTGCTCTGGCCGTCCTTGTTCAGCCTTTGTGGCCCTGATGACTTTGATGTTTCTGATGGTCTTGATGATTGTGTCGGTCCTTGCCAGCGGCGGCCGGCGGACTGTGATCATTTCTGTCGCCGACGAGATACTCGGTCGGGATCTTGTCGAAGGCAACGACATGCCCGCCAAAATCCGCCGCGAATTTTGCTGCCTTATCGGGGTCTTCGAAAGGAACCGCTTCGCGCGCGCCCATGCCGCCGCGTCGCGAACTGCCGAGAACGTAGACGGCGCTGCGCGCATTGATCCAAACGCCGTCATCCGGCGGTTTGGTCCAGTTGCTCACGCGGCCCATGTCGTGCACGTAAAAGGCGACCGGCCGCTGGGCTTCGCCAGGCAGCAACAGATAGGCAAGGCCGTCACGGACCGAACTGAACCACAACGGCTTGGTCTTTCCTTTTTCGTAGACTTGCGCCTT
>JBPCWB010000793.1:0-3001 GCA_051009955.1 Hyphomicrobiaceae bacterium
GAGAGCGCACGCACCCGTTCCAGCTGCTCGCTCTCGCGCCCCAACGCTCCGCCACGTTCGATCGCTCTCGGAATCATTTGGACGCGAAAAGGTGTATCATCGCGCTCGAAAATATCGAGCAGTGGCGGCCATTCGACGTCAATGTCAACCAATGGTACCGCCATGTCAGCGATGGTCGTATGCCCGCCGAAGTGAACCGCCTGCTTGACCTGCTGCAAACCTTGTCGGAACCGATCGGGCGCGTAGAGGTAGTCCTTCATACCGTTCATCGCGATCGATAAGCCGGTTTCGAAAAAGCGGCCCGTTTCGACGTCCACTTGCGGATGGCGTGCCAGTTCACCACGATTGAGCTTCATCCAATCGATCGCGGCGTCGTTGACAATGATCTCATGGAACGAGCGCTGCCAGACGAATATCGGCCGGCTTTGCGAGACACAATTGAGAGTCTGACGGTCAACGTGACCATGCCAGATCTTGTGATAGCCCCAGGTGACGACCGGCTCACCAGGGTCACTGATGCCGCTCTCGATGTCCTTTAGGCGATCCAAGTAGGCATTGTGTCCGCGAACCGGCGCGGCCACCCGATCGGGCAATTTCCATTCCATCGCGGTGATGAAATGACACGGCAGAAGGATTGCGGCGAGGGAGGGATGCAGATGTGGGTCGATGAAGCCGGGCATCAGGACATGTTCGGCGAACGTGTCATCGATCTGATGCGGGTAGGCGTCCAGCCAGGGCCTGAGCGTTTCGAGTGTGCCGACTTCTAAGATCATGCCGTCCCGAATTGCGACCGCCGTGGCGAGTGGCATGGACGGGTTCATCGTGCGAATTCGTCTGGCAGTCAAAACTGTGATTTTCGTCATCGACGAACCCCTGCGCTGTTGGTCAGATCAGGCGTAGTTGCTCGCAGCATAGGGCCGGTTGTTCGTTTGTCATCCCAAACAGCCTATGTCAGAGTGCCATAGTTCGGAGGGAGCAAAAAATGGGAGACGGCGTATGACGAGATTTTCACGCATTTTGGCGGCATTCGCCATAGGCACAGCTGCCGTTCCGGCGATGGCAGCCGAGCAAGGCAAGCCGGGCGGCACGCTCGTCATCGTTCAAAGCCAGGTGCCACGACATTTCAATCCGGCGGTCCAGTCGGGTATCGCGACGATGAGCCCTGGCGCCCAGATTTTTGCAATGTTGGTTCGAGCGGACGAGAACTGGAAAATCCACCCTTATCTGGCCGAAAGTTGGAAGGTGGCCGATGACGGCCTGTCCGTGACCTTCAAGCTCCGGCAGGATGCCAAGTTCCACGATGGCAAGCCGATAACCTCCAAAGACGTCGCTTTCTCGATCAAGACCCAAAAAGCAAACCATCCGTTCAAAACGTCACTCGGTGCCGTGAGTGGTGTCGAAACACCGGATCCAAGCACGGCTGTCGTCAAGCTGAAGCATCCCCATCCGGCGCTTCTGCTGGCGATGTCGACATCCATTCTGCCGATCATTCCAGAGCACATCTACGGTGACGGACAGAATCCGAAAACGCATCCGCGCAACGCCAAGGATGTCGTCGGCTCCGGACCCTTCATGCTGAAAGAGTATCAGCGCGGTAAGTTTTTCATACTTGAAAAGAACCCGAACTTCTTCATCAAGGGGCGTCCCTACCTCGACAAGATCATCTTCAACATTGTTCGTGACGGTGCCGCGCGCGTCATCTCGATGGAACGCGGCAAATCACACATGTATCCGTTCATGTCGAACGTTGCCGACATCGCGCGCTTGAAGAAAGCGAAAGACCTTGTCACGACGAACGACGGCTATGAGGGCATTGGCCCGAACACCTGGCTCGCCTTCAATACCAAACAGAAGGATTTGAAGGACGTTCGCGTGCGCCAGGCGATCGCGTACGCCATCGATCGAAAGTTTATCATCAAGGCATTGCACCGTGGCGTATCCGTCGCATCGACGGGACCGATCGTTCCTGGCTCACCATTCTATACCGACAAAGTCGAAACGTACGACGTCGATCTCGACAAGGCCAAGGCGCTGCTTGATGAGGCGGGCTACAAGCCTGGGTCAGACGGGGTACGCCTGAAACTACGCATTGACTATCTGCCTGCGATCAAAGACGTCCAGCAGCGCATCGCCGAATACATTCGCCCGCAACTGAAAAAAATCGGTATCACGGTCACCATCCGCAACGCGCCAGACTTCCCGACGTGGGCGAAGCGCATATCGAATTGGGATTTCGATATGACCATGGATCTGCCATTCAACTGGGGGGATCCGGTCATTGGTGTCCACCGCACATATCTCTGCGAAAATGCAAAGAAGGGTGTGATTTGGTCGAATACGCAGCAGTACTGCAACAAGCAGGTCGATGAGTGGCTTGTCGCGGCTGGCCAGGAGCTCGATCAGGCCAAGCGCCGGGCGCTGTATGTCAATGTGCAGGAACAGCTGGCAAAGGACCTCCCTGTCTATTGGATCAACGTGCTGCCCTATCACACGTCTTACAACAAGAAAGTCGGCAACCCACCGCTTACAATTTGGGGAACGGTCTCGCCAATGGATGAAGTCTTCCTCAAGGAATAGTCCCAGCTGGCCCTAGACGCATAGGACCGGCGGCGTTCATTAGCCGCCGGCATTGAAGCGAGAGCGCCGAACAAAGTCGCATCCTCGTGCGACTCGGTTGGAGCAAGCATGAGTTTCATAGTCACGATTGCCCAACGCCTCACGTATGCAGTGATCTTATTGTTCGCCGTGCTCGTGTTCAATTTTACACTCTTGCATATGGCACCAGGTGACCCGGCCGATGTCATCGCCGGCGAGATGGGCGGCGCAACCGAGGAAATGCTTGCCAAGATTCGCCAGGATTACGGCCTCGATCGACCATTCCATGAGCAACTGTTCGGATATATCGGCCGCGTCGCGCAGGGCGACCTTGGCTATTCTTATTATTTCGATCGCCCGGTCACCGAACTTATTCTTGAGCGTCTGCCACCAACGCTACTTCTCG
>JBPCWB010000794.1:0-2814 GCA_051009955.1 Hyphomicrobiaceae bacterium
CGTCGAATACGACCAAAGCGAAATGTCGGGCCCGCCGTTCTCCGTATCGCACGATGAGATTGCGGCGTACTACGAGGATCGTTTCAATATCTCCCAAGTCTATAACCAGGAAGTCACTGACTTCGACGAGCGCTTTAGACAAAAGGGGCTGAAGCGCATGTGGCGCACGGTCTATTCTCTTGTCCCGAAGTTTTAAGCATTACTCCGGCGTCGCTTCGCTATGGCCAAACCAATTCTGATCGTTGCCGCCGCAGCACTTGTCGATGCGGACAATCGCGTCCTAATCGCCCAGCGTCCTGAAGGCAAGAGTATGGCAGGGTTGTGGGAGTTCCCCGGCGGCAAAGTCGATCCTGGCGAAACGCCGGAGCAGGCGTTGCAACGCGAACTCGCCGAGGAACTCGGGATCGACGTCTGCGATACCTGTCTGGCGCCGTTCAATTTCGCGTCCCACAGTTATGAGAGATTTCACCTCCTGATGCCGCTGTATCTTTGCCGCACCTGGGAGGGCGAGATCACACCGCGCGAAAAACAGGAGATTGCATGGGTCCGCGCCATGCGCCTGGCTGACTACCCGATGCCACCGGCCGACCTTCCATTGATCCCGTGGCTGCGTGATCTGTTGGGATGACTCCAGGCGTCACCGTCCATCCTCTTGCGTGACCTGTAATATCGCCGCGCAGTCGCCAGCATAAGTCAGTTCCCCGGTGGGGATGGTGTAGTAGTCGCTCTTCTCTCCGGCATAGATGTGCGCTGACAATTGAAGATCCGTCGGGCCATCAATTGATCCGCCGGCAAACGATATGCGATCGGATCCATCGGCGGCGAAGAAGAGTGTCGCGCCGCAATCGCCGCAGAAGCCTCGACGACTGGCCGGGCCCGAGCGATACCACTTCAGGCCGCGGTCCTCGATCAGTGCGAAATTCTCGTTCAAAACGGCTGACGCTGCCATGTAGTGACCGGTGTGCTTTCGGCATTGCGTGCAATGGCAGGCGATAACCGGCCGAAACGGCCCCCGCACCACGAATTGAACGCCGCCGCACAGGCAACTTCCAGAGAGCTTCTCCATCCGAATGACCTTCTGTCCTTTGCCAATCCGGCACGCCTCACGTGTCTTCCCGATGATCGGAACCACGATCGAACGTCGGCAGACGGGTCTCCGACGCTCCGAGAGCGTCGGCGAGCCTGACCGCTGATTGCCCTGGGCGCAGTGGCTGTTGCTGACTTTCATGCGGCGACCAGCCCGTCATCGTGAGAATTTCGAAGGTCGCGCGGACACGGCCATCTGGTTCAGAAAACCGGTCGGCATAGATCTCAGCCAGATGCCGAAGGAACCCCCGAGTCACCGGCACACGCCGACGTTCATGCAAGACATTGCTGGCGCCCATCGCCTTGATTTCGAGCATCAGATCAAAAGGTGTCGCATAGGTTACTTTGACCACATCCGAGTCGGCGACGGGCAAGGCAAAGCCGGCCCGCTGCAACAGCCCGCCCAGGTCTCGGACATCGGCAAAGGGTGCGACGCGCGGTGAAGCACCATTGTGGAGTTCCGATTCAGCCAGCAAGGCCGCTTCGCGCAATTCGGTGAGCGTTTCGCCGCCGACCATTGCACCCAGAAACAGACCGTCGGGTTTCAGGATTCGATGGATTTGCGTCAGCGTTCCCGGCAAATCGTTGACGAATTGCAGCGTGAGCGCAGACGTCACCAGATCAAACGTTTCGTCGGCGAACGGCAACGCCTCTTCATCGACAACCACACCAGCCTCTGTCGCTCGATGCAAAATTTGGACGGCCGATTCACAATCAACGATTTCGCGAACCCCTTTGCTTCGCTGCAGGATGGCGGCAACGGCACCCGTTGCAGCACCGAGGTTCAAGACCCTCGGAAATTCGCGCTTGATAACGGCGAGGCGATCTTCGAAGTCTTCGGCAACCCGCTCCAGCAAAAAATCAGGAATCTGCGGTTGTCGCGACGCGCGAATGCGATGCGCCATCAAAAGCCGCCGATCGAAGATCTGAGGAGCAGGCGTTTGCGCCACGTGGACCATCCCCGTCGCTAACGTTGACCGACCTCGGCCAGGAATTTCCGCATTATACCATTGAAGGCATCGACATGCTCCAGCGATGCCAGATGTCGCGCCGGAGACAACCAGTGTAGCATCGCGCCTGCGATCCGATCTGCGAGCAACTGCGACAGCGCGACTGGCACCCCGGGATCATCATCTGCCGCGACGACCAATGTTGGAACCGAGATATCCTGCAGACGATGTACGGTGTCGAGCTGACAGAGCGCAGACGCAGCTGCGGCAAAACTGGCGGGTTCAAACCGCCGAAAAACCTCCGCCATGTAGTTGTATCCCGGTAATTTGGAAGCGATCGCATGATCGGTGAACCACCGCCTCATCAGATCCGCGTGGACAACGTCGACACCCTCACTCTCAACCAGGGCACCCCGTTCTCTCCACAGCTCACGCTGCTCGGCACTATACCGTGGCGTCGTGTTGATCAGCGCCAGCGAGCCGATACGATCTGCATGATCGATCGCGATTGTCTGACCAATCATGCCGCCCATCGACACGCCGGCAAAATGCACCCGGTCAATTGCGAGCGCATCGAGTAGCGCCAGGGTATCGCCGGCCAGCATCTCCAGTGAGAAGGGCCCAGACGGTGCACGGCTCTGTCCGTGACCGCGCGTATCATAGCGCAGAACACGAAAACCCTCGAACGCCGGCAGATGCGGTGTCCAGAAGTGATAGTCCGCACCGAAGCAGTGACTGAGGCAAACAACGGGTGCGCCGATCGGGCCACTCAACTCAT
>JBPCWB010000795.1:0-7964 GCA_051009955.1 Hyphomicrobiaceae bacterium
GTCCTGAAGCGTTATCGCAGTGCACCGCTGCTGATAGGCGGCGGAGTGTTTATCTACGATGTCGCGGCCGAGCGCGATTTGCGCTCGGCGCTGCCTTCCGCCTGCGTGTTGGTGCGGGGTTTCTCCATGAAATGGGGCATGACCTCTTCCGCGAACAGTGTCATTGAACGCAGCACTTTCGCCTGCTCCAGATCGCCAAACCAGAAGCTGCCGTTGAAGTGATCAATGCCCATGGCGTCCTGCAGGCGCTCCAGCTTGGCAATGCATTGCTGCGGCGTTCCCATCACGAAATAGCGATCGAGCAGTTCGTCGGTACTGGGCTCGGTCTCGAACGGGACGGCGATCGCGCGTCCGCCTTCAACACGTTCGAGACCTTGGCGGAGACTGAGCGTGACGCGCATGTTCCAGCGGGCCTGCTCAACAATTTCGGGAAGCTCAGACTCGTCGCGCGTGACATAGACGGGGCGTTGCGTGCTGACCCGGATATTCGCCTTCGTCGCCGAGTCGGTGACCATGCGATCAAAGCTCTTGCGGAACTCCCGGAGACGTTCGATCGGCACGCCGAATCCGCCAGACACCAGATTGAACCCTCGTTTGACCGTGGCAACGATCGACTCCTCGCTCTGACCAACCACCCAAATCGGCGGGCGCGGTTTTTGCAGCGGTATCGGAAACACGCTGGTTTCGTCGAAATCGTAGTATTTGCCGTGGTAGCCGAACGGCTTGCCTTCAAAGGCCAGGAGCAGGATGTCGACGGCTTCATCGAATCGCTCTCGGCTTTCGGACAAGTCACAACCAAGGCGTTGGAATTCGTAGGGCTGGTAGCCGCGGCCAAGACCGACGTCGAGCCGGCCACCGCTGAGCAGGTCGGCCGTCCCGATATCCTCAGCGACGACGAGCGGGTGATGCAGCGGCAGGACAACGACGGCGGAGCCGACGCGAATGCGCTCCGTCTTGCTGGCCAGATGCACTGCCATCATGAGGGGACGGGAGAGGTAGCCATACGTCGAAAAATGATGCTCTGCGCACCACACGCTGTCAAAGCCCAAAGCATCCGCGGTCTGGGCGATCTCGACCCCGCGAGCAAATATTTCCTCGTGGCTGCGCTCGGATGGAGACTGCAACAATAGAAAAGCACCAAAGTCCATCTCCAAGTCCTCCTACCGCAATTCACAACAGCCTGCCGGCGGCTGCATTCGTCACGAAGTCAGATTGCGGCGCCAGGCCCATGAAGTAAAAATCAAATGCGGGGATTCTCATCCGATGGTTGATATTGCAGTTCGTGAATCCTAGGCTTCACTGCATTGGCATTTCGAGAAGGACACGAAGCGTGACAACGAATCTCACGATTGATGCCCAGGTCCATACGTACGAGTGCGATCATCCGGGCCGCCCCTGGGTCGCCCGCCTGCATGGGCCGGACGAGGTGACCGGCGATGATATGATCAAAGCGATGGATTCTGTCTTGGTCGACGCTGCGCTGCTCATTTCGCCGTGGACGATGTACCGCTACGATGCCAGCTACGCTATTGACGTTCATGCCCAACATCCAGGACGCTTTGCCTTGATCAAACCGGTCGATACATTCGATCCGGGTGTCGGCGAAATCATTGCCGAGTGGTCCCAGACCAGCGGTGCCGTTGCTATTCGCATCATGATGGTCGGTGACGTTCCAACGGACGACTCCGATCCCGGTCTCAATAGGGTGCTGCAGGCCGCTGCCCGTCATGGACTGCCCGTCAATCTGTTGTGCTGGGGGCGCCTCGAACAGGCGGCAAGGCTGGCTGCCAGGAATCCTGATACGAGTATTGTCATCGATCATCTGGGCTTGCAGCAACCGTTTGAGCCGCCGGTTCCGGAGAACCCCTTTGCCAATCTGGCCAAGGTCCTGGCGCTGGCTGATTTCGACAACGTTGCAATCAAAGTCACCGGCGCCTGCACGCTGTCGCGCGAGGCCTTTCCGTACAACGATATCTGGGACCCGCTGGCACGCATCTTTGATGCGTTCGGAATGCAGCGCTGCATATGGGGCACGGACTGGACGCGCGCCGTCGAACTGCTCACATACGCGCAGGGCGTTGACGCGTTTCGCGATAGTGACCGGTTGTCTGACAGTGACAGGTCGGCGTTGATGGGCGGTACGCTGCAGCAGGTCTACGACTGGTCGCCGTCTGCGGCCTAGTCGACCATTGCCGCTAAGTTGCGTGCAATCGGTACCAGGGATGTGGATTGCCCGGTGCCTTGACCCTCATTGTGTATAGCGAGGTATGTGCACAGCATAGGAGTGTCCGCAGATCGGCTCCTCCGAAAGCAAAATTGACTGCCTGTTCGGGCCAGCCGATAGTGCCGAGATGATCTCCCTCGGGCGTGAAGACCCAAATACCGCCGGGGCCCGTGCAATAGACTCTGCCCAAACTGTCGACCTTCAGCCCATCAGGAATACCGGGCGCGTCGCCGGCGTTCATGTCGGCGAAGATGCCGCGCGCAGTCATCAGCCCGTCGCCATCGAGATCAATGGCGTGAATGTACTTGGACGAGCGCGTATTGGCGACATACAGGCGGCGTTCGTCGAGCGACAAGGCGAGCCCGTTCGGATATTCACAATGGACAAGCACACTCAGTTTCCCGCGGGGCGTCAATCGGTAGACACACGCACCGTCCCAGAGACCATCGATGCCGTCCGGTCCCGGGATCTCACGCTTGTGATAAGCGACGCGCTTGTCGGGGTCGGTGAAGTAGAGACATCCGTTGGAGTGGCAGATGACATCGTTGGGCCGCGCGAAGCGCCTGCCGTCGTACGAGTCGGCGATGACATCGACGGAGCCGTCTGGTGCTTGTCTTGTCAGTCGCCGACCATCACCTTCACAATTGATGAGGCGCCCTTCCAGATCAAAGGTTGTGCCATTTCCGCCCAGTGTTGTTCTGACCAGCTCGGGCGTCTGTCCTGGGACCAAGCGGAAAAGCTTGTTCTGGCGAATGTCCACGAAATACCAAAAGCCGTCCGGATGCCACAAGGGGCCCTCCGTAAAGACAAATCCAGTTGCGATTTTTTGGACGTCGTCGGACTCGAGGATGTCGTGAAGTTCGTTGCTCATCACCATTCCTCTTTTCTCCATGGCTGGAATTCGGTCCGACAGTAGACGCACGGGCTGTTAGCGCGCATCCGACAGAATCATGTCGCTTGCTTTTTCTGCAATCATGATCGTTGGTGCGTTGGTATTGCCGGTTGTGATCTGCGGCATGATCGAGGCGTCGACAACCCGCAGTGCCGCAATGCCGTTCACCTTCAGGCTGGGGTCGACGACCGCGTCCGGATCGCTTCCCATGCGGCACGTGCCGACGGGATGATAGTTCGCGATGGCACGCTCACGGATGTCCGCCATCATCTCTTCTTCCGATTGGATGTGGTGGCCTGGCAGAATTTCCTCTTCGATCAGCGGCTGCAACGACGGTTGGCGGGCTATGTGCCGGCCAATCCCGATTGCTGCAATCATGGCGCGCTTTTCGTATTCGGTTTCCATGAAACGCATGGTGATCGTTGGTGCCCGGTCAGCATTAGCGCTCGCGATCGTCACTTCGCCGCGGCTCTCTGAGCGCAGATGCACAAGGCTCATGGAAAATGCTGAGAAAGGATGGGGCACCAACCCAGAAGATGCGCGCCGCGCTGAACTGTACAGCAGAAAGTTGATCTGAAGATCGGGCGTCGCAAACCGCTCGTCCGTGCGTGTGAAGACGCCAGCACACACACCCGATGTCGCAAGCGGGCCGCGGCCCGCAAGGACATATTTGAGACCGGCCCAATAACGCCGCAGGGAGCTGTTCGCGAGATCGTTAGCCGTGATCGGCTGACGGCAGCGATAGGCAAGATGCAGGTTGAAGTGATCGTGCAGGTTTCTGCCGACCTGTGGATGCGCGCGGATGACGCCGACTCCGGCCGCCTTGAGGACGTCGCCCGGCCCAATGCCGGACAGTTGGAGCAGGTGTGGCGACCCGAAGACGCCGCCTGAGACAATGACCTCGCCGCGGGCCATTGCAAGATGCTCTCCCTTCGGTGTGCGATAAGAGAGACCCGTGGCCCGCCCATTCTCAATTTCGATCCGTGTCGCCAGCGCGTCGGTCTCGATCCGCAGGTTGTGTCGCTTGCGGGCCGGTTTGAGAAACGCGCGCGCCGCGCTCCAGCGACGAATTCGTGATGCAGTGAATTGATAGAAACCGGTGCCCTCCTGCTTGGATCCATTGAAGTCAGGATTGGCCGGGATCCCTGCCTCAGTCGCTGCAGCAATGCACGCCTTTGATAGCGCGAATTCCTCGGTGATGTCGGAGACACGCAGCGGGCCGCCAGTTGCATGAAAGTCATCGCCGCCGCGTCGCTGGTCTTGCGATTTCTTGAAATACGGGAGTACCGAGTCCCAGTCCCACCCCATGCAGCCGTTCTGTCGCCAGCCATCGTAATCAGCTGGGTTTCCGCGGATGTAGACCATGCCGTTGATGGAACTCGTGCCGCCCAGGACGCGGCCGCGCGGCTGGTAGATTGCGCGGCCGTTGAGTTCGGGGACCGGTGCTGTCTCGAAACACCAGTTGTAGGTTTGGTTCGAGAACAACCGCGTCACACCAAGTGGGACGTGAATCCAGATGTTGTGATCGGGCGGTCCGGCTTCCAGCAGTAAGACACTGTGTCGTCCGTTTTCGCTCAACCGTGCAGCGAGGACGCTGCCGGCCGAACCTGCTCCGGCAATGATGTAGTCGAACGTTTCAACACTCATCAATAGGACTTACTTCTTGGTGCGCAACGTTCCAACGAAAGCCAGTATATCGGCGACGGCGTTGACGGGCAGCGTGATCGGATCGGCATTCGGCGGAAGGTCCTTCATGAGTCGCTCGAACCCCTCGATCTTCAGAAAAGCCGGATGCGGGCGCCGGGCATAGAACGTTTCAAACCGCTCGACGTAATCCGGAAAATTGTTGGCCAAGGACTGGAAGGATGGTGTGCTGCCGATGCCGCCGTACTTGTTGAAATCGCCGATGACATGACAACGCGAACAATGCGTTTGAGAAATCTCCCTGCCCTGTTCGGCATTGCCCGCCGCATGTGCACATGAGGCGGCGGTCGTCAGCATCACACACAATGCCTGCATGCTTCCAAAGCGCGTCACAGTTCGCTCGCTGGTTAGATCGGCCACAGTGACAATAGCATAACACAACGGCGGGCACGTCAACCGTATGGCTTTGCAGTGCATATTGGATGACAGGCGCGCGGACTAGGCGTTGCGGGGCAACTGGCTTATGGTCGCGTAGCAATCAAGACGGCACTAACGGCGTCCAAGCGTTCCACTCTGGGAGGGACCAATGACTGATCTACCTCTGGCAAGGTTCAAAGTGCTGGATCTGACCGCGCACCGGGCCGGGCCGACGGCTGTTCGCCAGTTGGCGGATTGGGGAGCGGATGTCATCAAGATCGAGCGTCCCGTGAGCAGCTCCGACAGCGATTCAATGGGTGGAAAGATCAAGGGACCTGACTATCAGAACTTGCACCGCAACAAGCGTAGCCTGACCCTGGACCTCAAGAGTGACGAGGGGAAAGCAATCTTCTTCAAGTTAGCGAAGGACGCGGACGTCGTGGTTGAGAATTATCGATCCGACGTCAAGACCCGCCTTGGTATCGACTATGACGCCGTCGCCGCGGTCAACCCGCGCATCGTCTACGGCAGCATAGCCGGGTTCGGTCAAACCGGACCTGACGCGACACGGCCGGGCGTCGATCAAATCGCACAGGGCATGGGCGGCCTCATGTCGATTACCGGTTTGCCCGGTCAGGGCCCGGTCCGGGTCGGCATCGCCATTGCCGATCTGACGTCCGGGATGTTCTTGGCTCAGGCCATCATGATGGCCCTGCTGCAACGCGAGACGACAGGTAAGGGGCAGTGGGTGCATACGTCGCTCCTCGAAGCGATGATCTTCATGCTCGACTTCCAGGCAGCACGCTGGCTGATGAAGAGCGAGGTTCCCGGCCAGGCCGGCAACAACCATCCGACTTCAGTGCCAACAGGGGTTTTCCCCACTTCGGATGGCCATATCAATATCGCGGCCGCAGGCGCCCCGCTTTTCGAGCGTTGCTGCGACGCGCTGGAAGCCTCGGAGTTGACCGCAAACCCGGACTACAAGACTGCTGCGCTGCGGTCGCAGAACCGGGACGCACTGAATGCGGCGATCAGCGCGATTACCAAAACCAGGACCAGTGCCGAATGGATCAGTCGATTGAACGCCAGTGGTGTTCCCTGCGGGCCGATCAACACGATTGACCAGACATTCGCCGAGCCGCAGGTGCGGCATCTCGGTATTGCAACACAGGTCAACCACCCCGAGCTTGGGGCATTCAATGTCGTCGGCCAGCCGATCAATATGTCCGATACTCCGAGAGCGACGGAATTGCAGGCCGCGCCCAACCCCGGGCAACATACGACGGAAATCTTGCGCTCGCTGGGTTATGGCGACAGCGACATTGCGCAGCTGCGCGACGGCGGCACGGTCTGACACGTCAGGGCGTGCGATGGATCGATGCCGGATACCTGCCGTGCAATGCGCGTGACCGGCCTCATTCGCCCTGCGGGCTTGTGCCGAGCGATATGCCCTTGATGCTGCGCCACCATCCACCGAGAAATGGACCGACTAGGCTCAGCAGCGTCAGAGCGAAGAACAACAGCACGATTGGCCGTTCGACCATTGCCAGGAAGTTGTTGTCGTAAATGATCATCGACTGCGAAAACGTCTCTTCGACGATTTTGCCGAGGATCATTCCCATGATCAGCGGTGCCGGCCCGAAGCCGAACCGCAGCATGAAGAAGCCGACGATCCCTGAAATGAGCATGATCCAGACGTCGAAGAACGATGAACTGGCGGCATAGGAACCGATGATCGCAAAAACCAGTACCGCCGGCCACAGAATCGTCCGCGGGATTAGCGTGATTTGCGCGAAAATCTTGGCGCCGGCAAAGCCGATTACCAGAAACGCGAGATTGGCAACCAGCATCGCGGCGAAGATGGCGTAGATGAACTCCGGCTGTTTCGACAGGAGATACGGTCCCGGTTTGAGGCCATGCATCACCAAGGCAGCCATAATCAATGCCGTCGAGGCGCTGCCGGGGATGCCAAGTGCGAGCGTGGGAACCATTGCGCCGCCGGTCGCCGCATTGTTGGCTGCTTCCGGACCGGCGATGCCCTCGGGGCACCCTGTCCCGAATTCATCCTTGTTGCGCGACCAGCGCTTGGCTTCGTTGTAGCCCATGATGGCGGCGACTGTGGCGCCCTCGGCGGGCAGAATTCCGATGAAGGTCCCAAGCCCCGAAGAGCGCAGGATGGTTCCCCAGACCCGCTTGAGATCGTCGCGGCTTGGCAGCTTCATGACACTGGCGCGAATGCGCTCGACGACCTGTTCGGCGGCTTGGCTCTGGTTGAGCAACTCGGCGATTGCAAACAGCCCGATTAAAACCGGGACGAAGTTCAGCCCTTCGCTGAGTTCAGGTGAGTTGAATGTGAAGCGTTCGATGCCGGTCGTCAGGTGAATGCCGACAGTGCTGAGCAGCACGCCGATGCAGCCGGCGATAAGATTGCGCAAGGAAGACTTGCCGCTGATCGATGCCAGCATGGAGAGGGCAAAGATCGAAAGCGCGAAATACTCCGGCGGCGTGAAGCTCAACGCCACCTGGGCCAGCATCGGCGCTGCGAAAAGAAAGACCACAAGGCTGAAGACACCCCCGACGACGCTGCTGAAGGCGGCGAGGCCGAGGGCGCGTCCCGCTTCACCCCGCTTGGCCATCGGATAACCGTCGAGCGCCGTCGCCGCCGCCGGCGGAGCGCCCGGGGCGTTGATCAGGATGGCCGTGATCGAGCCGCCGAAGGTGCCGGCGCAATAGAGCGCCGATAGCAGAGCAATCGCGGGCACGGGCTCGAGGTAGAGCGACAACGGC
>JBPCWB010000796.1:0-2578 GCA_051009955.1 Hyphomicrobiaceae bacterium
TCCGCACGCGGTTCGGCATTGATGAAGAGACCTGCACCGGCGATCATTCCTGCATTCGCCTCTCCGGCTGTCCGACATTGACGGTCAAAACCGCAACAGACCCCTTGAAGACCGATCCGGTCGCGCACGTTACCAATGGTTGCGTCGGCTGCGGCTTGTGCGGAGAAGTCGCCCATGCGGCCACTCTTTGCCCGTCCTTCTGGCGTGCTGAAATCATCTCGCATCCAAACTGGCTGGATCAAGCATTGGCACGCCTGCGCGTATGGCTGACCGGAGTACGCCTAGCATGACGGCCTCGCCCCCCACCGGCCCTTTACGCATTCTTGTCACGGCCCTCGGCGGAGAAGGTGGCGGCGTTCTGATGAATTGGATCGTCGAGGCGGCCCGCACTGCCGGTTGCCGCGTCCAGGCCACGTCGGTTCCAGGTGTCGCGCAAAGAACCGGTTCGACAAGCTATTACATCGAAATCGACCAGGACGTTACCGACGGCAGGCCGTCGGTGCTCGCAATGGTCCCAATGCCGGGCCGCGTCGATGTCGTCATCGCCAGCGAGCTTGTCGAGGCCGCCCGGGCGCTGGAACGCGGCTTTGTCTCACCGCGCTTGACGACTCTGATCACGTCGTCCAGCCGCGTATATGCGACCGCTGAAAAAATCGAGATGGGTGATGGTCGTTTCGATCGCGATCGCATTGAAGCCGCTGGGAAGGCACTTTCGAAACAACTCCACCTGCTGGATCTCGAAGATCTCGCCCGCCAGCATGGTACGTTTATCAGTGCAACCATGTTTGGCGCATTGGCTGGCAGCGGAGTACTTCCCTGGTCACGCGAGGTCTCTCTTGCGGTTATGGGTGAGAGCAAATCGGCGGCTGCGAGCAAGGCCGGCTTCAATGCAGCTTTCGACATCGCGGCAACCAACGGACAGCGGCCCGAAGGAGCACAAGAAACCGACGCGCAATCGAGCGATGTGAGTTCACCCCCTGTGGGATCGAACTATTCGGGCACTTCGACCGAACTCAAAGACGCCATCGCCCACGGACACGCGCGCGCAGTCGACTTTCAAGATGCCGCTTACGGGAAACTGTTCCTGGACCGGACCAATCGGCTGATCGCCACGACCAATGGCGATGATCCTGCCATCACGCACGCGTTGATCGAAGCCGCTCGGCGGCTCGCATTGTGGATGGCCTACGAGGATGTCGCGCGCGTGGCCGATCTCAAAACGCGGCCGGAACGCTTTGCACGCATTGCGGCCGAGGCCGAAGTCCAACGTGGCCAGGTCTTGCGTGTCACGGAGTATCTGAAACCGGGCGGTGAAGAACTCGCGGCAGTATTACCGGCCAGATTCGGTCGCCGTCTGCTACGCCACATAGAGAGCGGCGGTTACATTCCCTTCGTCGGCAGGGGCATCTATTTGCGTTCGACCGGGATCGTCGGATTCTACGCGCTTCGACTTGTGGCCGCCCTGAAGCACGTTCGCCGACGTTCATTGCGCTACGCGCAGGAGCAAGCCGCGATCGAGGTCTGGCTGGACGCCCTTGCAACAACCTTGTTGCGCGCTCCGGCCTTTGCCGCCGCTTTGGCCGAGTTACCCCGCGTGCTCAAAGGCTACGCAGAGACGCAGGCGCGGGGCCAGCAGGCTTACAACAAAATATTGGAGACCGTTGTGCAACCGGCCATTGCCGCCGAACACGAAGGCACATCAACGGCGCTATTGCGCGAGGCCATTGCCGCCGCCTTGGCTGACCCCGAGCACGCCGCGCTCGACAAACTCCTGAGCACCTCGGCGCCCAACGAACTTACAGCGGACCGACGGTCCCGCGGCCCAGGCACCGAACCGGAGATCGTCAATGTTCACTAGCCGACGCAGAGTTCAGATCGAATGGGGCGATTGTGATCCAGCCAACATTGTCTTCTACCCGCGGTACTTTGAATGGTTCGACGCCTCGACGTCGCATCACTTTGCCATCGCCGGTCTGACCAAGACGGACTTGATCAATCGATACGGTGTCATTGGATATCCGATGCTGGAAACCCGCGCGCAGTTTAGCGCACCGTCGAGCGTCGGCGATGAAGTGACCATCGAAACGGCAATTACCAGGTTCGGACGCTCGAGTTTCGACGTCCATCACCGCCTCCTGCGCGGCGACGACTTGGCCGTGGAAGGCTTCGAGAAGCGAGTCTTAGCCGCAAGGTCTCCTGACGGCAATGGCATCAAGTCGTTTCCGATTCCGGATGAAATCAAGGCATTGTTCGATCGATAGAGGCATGGGCACCCGAGAGCCATGGCATTTGACCAAACTATCGATGGTCATCGGTCCCAATGCCGACGTTCGCGTTGACCGATACTGCCACCCACGATTGACCTGTTCGGGACAAACAACAAATCGAGCATATTGCCGAGGCCTGTGAGGTAAGCATCATGACGACCAAATCCATCCCCTGCATGTTCATGCGCGGTGGGACATCACGCGGCCCCTATTTCAATCTGGACGATCTTCCTGCCAACATCGAGGAGCGCGATCACTTCTTGCTCGCGGTGATGGGCTCGCCCGACGTGCGCCAAATCGACGGCCTGGGC
>JBPCWB010000797.1:0-13468 GCA_051009955.1 Hyphomicrobiaceae bacterium
GTGATCACGAACCCCACGCACTTCGCGGTTGCGCTGCGTTATGACGCCGATACGGACCCGGCTCCAGTCGTCGTGGCTCGCGGGCAGGACCATCTCGCATTGAGGATACGCGAGATTGCAGCAGAGCATGATGTGCCGCGCGTTGAAAACAAAGAGCTCGCGCGGGCGCTCTATGCCAACGCCGAGTTGGACAAGTTAATTCCCAGTGAGTTCTTCAGGGCTGTCGCCGAAATCATCCTGTTCCTCTCGACGCATCAATCCAAGCGCCCAACCTAATCGCCTACGGACCCGGTTATGCTCAGACGACACTGCGATTTCTCAAAGGATCGAGAAAAGATTATCGGCTCGGCGCTGGGTGATTTCGCCGGCGAGCTGAAGTTGATCAACGTGATTGATTTTGTTGCGTATATCCGCACGGAAAAATACGGCAATATTGAAAACCTCGTGAATTCGGCGGCAGAGCTCTACTTCATGCCGGAATCGCTCAAGTTTGGCCATTCCGGCCGTGTCGAGCTGGACTGGGATCAGTGCCCGGTCGTGGTCTTGGACATGGAGTTCAACCAGCCCGGCGTACATGTGTACTTTCAGCTCAAGCTTCTGAATTCGCATGCGGAAGTCGAAATAGATTATATCCATTTCAGCAAGACCGCGTCCGATCCAATGGCCAACAGCGTGCTTCTGGAAACCGCGATCGGAAAAGCACGCCTGATGTAACCCATTGGCGCGCCGTGCTTTGTGCAAGGCCCACGTAAGTTTGGATCGATATACCTCAAACTGAAGATGGTGCGGCCTTGGAGACGACACGTTGGAACCCGTTTATCTGGCAAAACTGATTTCGCAGCGCAACGACTGGCTGAGTGTTCGCCAGACCGTTACGGCGCGCAATATTGCGAATGCGGACACGCCAGGCTTCAAGGCGAAAGACGTTGTGGAATTCAAGGAATTCGTTGCCGCGACCAAGCTTACGATGACGGCGACGAATCCAGGTCACGTGTCGTTTGGGCAGGCTCCAGGGGCCGCCGGGGCCAACATCGTCAGAGAAGCCGAACAGGACGTTAAACACTCCGGTAACAACGTGAAGATGGAGCACGAACTCGTCAAAGCGGGCGAGGTGAGCCGCTCCTATTCCCTGAACGCAAACCTGCTGAAAGCCTTCAATCGTATGATTGCGATGAGCGTGAGGTGATAATGGTCGTTGATCCACTAGCCGGCGCAATGAAGATCGCCTCATCGGGGCTCGATGTTCAGTCGTCGCGCATGCGCATTGCATCGGAGAACCTTGCCAACGCGAGTTCGACTGGTGAGACGCCAGGGGCCGAACCTTATCGCAGGAAAACGATCAGCTTCGGCGAGGCGATGGATCAAGCGTCTGGCGTGTCGCTCGTGCAGGTGTCGGCCTATGGCCGCAGTGATGCACCGTATCGCGTTGAGCGCAATCCCTCGCATCCTGCAGCGGACGAGAACGGCAACGTCAAACTGCCGAACGTCAATAGCCTGATCGAACTGGCGGACATGCAGGAAGCGAACCGCTCGTACGAGGCCAATCTCCAAGTTGTGAAGATGGTTCGCGAAATGATCGCGATCCAAATCGATTTGCTGAGGTCTGAGCGATGATCGATAAGGTCTCCCTGCAGCCGGCCGCGTTGCCGCCCACGACGCCGGTGGCAAGCCCGAACATGGCTTCCCAGGTCCGCGCCGCGACAGCCGGCGATTTTTCTTCGGCCATGTCAGCGGCCGCACAAAGTGTTGCGCGCACGCTTGTCGATGCCGAGGTGGCCTCCATCAAGGGTGTCAACAATCAGCTTCCGATCCGCGACGTCGTCGAGGCGGTGATGCAAGCTGAACAGTCATTGCAGGCGGCAATTGCCGTCCGTGACAAGGTCGTCGCGGCCTACATGGAAATCAGTCGGATGCAGATTTAGAGGACAGAGTAATGAAGGCCTTGGCCATAGCGGCGACCGGCATGCACGCTCAACAGACAAATGTTGAGGTCATCGCCAACAACATCGCGAATATCAATACGACCAGCTATAAGCGGGCACGGGCCGAGTTTACGGACCTGATTTATCAAACGGAGCGTGAGGCGGGCGTGGCGACCCGCGGCGCGGATGGAACCGTGCCGGAAGGCGTTCGGATCGGACTCGGTGCACGGACAGCTGCCGTTCGCAATCTTCACGTTCAGGGCGCGCTTGATCAGACGGGCAATCGCCTCGACCTCGCCATCCAGGGCGGCGGTTGGTTCCAGATCACTGCGGGTGACGGCGAGACGCTCTACACGCGGGCGGGGTCCTTCAATCGCAATGAAAACGGTCAGCTCGTAACTACCGACGGCTACATCGTTCAGCCGGGTATTACGATCCCGATCAACACAATCGACATCACGATCAACGAGTCCGGCGAGGTCTACGCGCGGATCGACGGTCAAACTGAACTGCAGAATCTCGGGCAGTTGTCACTTTCGACATTTGCAAATGATGCCGGTTTGAATCCGCTCGGCAGCAATCTCTACCAGGAGACTCCCGCGTCAGGTTCGGCAGTTAGCGGTGTGGCTGGTGCCGACGGGTTCGGCATCATTCGCCAGAACTATCTGGAAAAGTCGAACGTTGATCCGGTGAAGGAGATCACCGAATTGATCGCGGCTCAACGTGCCTACGAAATGAACTCCAAGATCATCAAAGCTTCCGATGAAATGATGGCGACGGTTTCTCAAAGTATTCGATAAAAACCTAGGCGATTGGTTGTCATGAGGACACTATTTTCTGCCGCCGTGTTCTGTTTTGTGTTGGCCTTGACCCATGTTGGTTCGGCCGGCGCGGCAAACGTCAGAGAACTCATCACGCCGCGGATGGTGATCTATCCGGGTGACGAGATCGGCCAGAAGATGGTGGCCAAGGTCCGGTTTCGCGTTTCGCGGAACTATCGCAATGCCTTCGTCGATGACTTCTCGCAGATTTCCAACAAGGTCGCGCGGCGCACGCTGGTGCCTGGTCGCCCGATCCCACTGTCCGCCATTCGCGATCAATACGTGATCGAGCGCGGTCAGGTTCTCACGCTTGTCTACCGGCACGGTGCGCTGGTGATTACCGGCGCCGGGATTGCACTGGAACCCGGAGGTCTCGGTCGGATGATCCGGGTCAAGAATCGTGACACCGGCCGCATCGTATCCGGAACGGTTCTTGCTGATGGTACGGTTTCCCTTGGAGGCGGGCGATGATATCTCGTTGGATATTGGCTGCGCTGGTGTTGGTCGTGTCCGGCGACACAGCCCTGGCTGTCCGCATCAAGGATATCACGAATATCAAGGGGGTGAGGCCCAACCAGTTGTTTGGTTATGGCCTGGTCGTTGGTCTCAAGGGAACCGGCGACGGCCTGCGGAATTCACCATTTACATCGCAATCCATCAAGTCGATGCTCGACCGGATCGGCGTCAACGTCCGTAACGTCAATCCCAGCACGCGCAATGTGGCCGCCGTCGTCGTCACGACGGAGCTGCCACCGTTTGTCGGGTCGGGCTCGCGGATTGACGTAACCGTGTCATCACTGGGGGACGCGTCGTCCCTGGCCGGCGGTCAGTTGGTGATGACCCCGTTGATGGGTCCCGACAAGAAAGTCTACGCCGTGGCGCAGGGCTCCCTCGTGGTCAGCGGTTTTTCCGAGCAAGGCGAATCGCAATCCCTGACGCTCGGCGTGCCGACGACGGGGCGTATTCCGCAAGGTGCCCTGGTTGAGCGCGAAGTCGTGCCGCGGCCGACCAAGTCAAAAGATATTACGCTTCAGCTGCGCAATCCTGACTTTCGCACGGCCGTACGGATCGCCGACGCCATCAATCGCCATGTCGCGCAACGCGGTGCCGAGCAGGCGGCACGTGTATTGAATGCGCGAACGGTTCGCGTGGCTTGGTTGTCGGCGCCCTCGCCGGCGCATTTCGTGGCCGAAATCGGCGAGCTCGATGTCGAGCCCGACACCATTGCCCGTGTCGTCATTGACGAGCGTACCGGGACTATTGTCATCGGCAGTCGCGTGCGTGTCTCGACGGTCGCCGTCACGCACGGCAATCTGACGGTGCGCGTCACGGACACGCCGGAGGTGTCCCAGCCGCTACCGTTCTCCGATGGTCAGACCGTTGTAACGGCCGAAACAGATGTCGAAGCGCGGCAGGAAACCGGCAATTTCGCGATTGTGAAAGGTGCGGACCTGCATTCGCTTGTGAGCGGTCTCAACCGTATGGGCCTCAAGCCGCCGGGCATTATTGCAATTCTTCAGGCGATCAAATCATCGGGAGCGCTGCATGCAGATCTGGTGGTCCAATAGGTTGAACGCCAGTCCGGCCGGCTGGACACTGCACGGTATCTTGCGAAGATCCGTTGCAGCGATAGCCGCTGTGTGGATGCTCGCGTTTGCGGACGGTTTACACCGGTCTGAAGCCGGTCAAACGAGTGCGACAGGCGCGGCCCATCGGCAGGACAAGGAGACCCGCGGGTTCTGCGCCAATGTCGCAGACAAGGCGCTCGACGCGCGCTTTGCCTGGCAGCGCAGAGAGCTGATCGAACTCGAGAAAAAACTTGGCGAGCGGGTCAAACTGCTGTCCGCACGCATCAAGGAATACAAAAAGTGGGTCGCCCTCCGCGAGGATTTTTCCAAGCGGGCCAACGCGCAACTCATCGAAATCTACGCCAAGATGCGGCCGGACGCGGCATCGCAGCAGCTCAGCGCCATGAATGGCAGGACCGCCGCGGCGCTCATTTCAAAACTGCCACCGCGCAAGGCCAGTGTCATTCTGAGCGAAATGGAGGCGGGCAAGGCCGCCGCAATCAGCTCGATGATCAAGGGCGCCGCGAAAATGGCAAGCGCGGGCAAGAAGTGATGATGCAACGGACGATCGGACTAGTGGCGGTGCTCGCACTGTTGACGGGTTGCGCAGGCCAATTCAAGGACATCGGTCGTGCGCCCAAGATGTCGGCTGTCGGATCGGGTTTGAAGCGCGAGGCGATCAATGTGCCGACCGTGCGTCCGCCTGATCGCTATGTGTCGTCGACCGGCTCGATCTGGCAGGATACCAGTGCCGATCTCTTTCGCGATCCAAGTGCCCGCCACATGGGCGATACGCTAACCGTGCGTATCTCGATCAAGGACAAGGCATCGCTGAACAGTTCGTCAGACCGCAGCCGCGAAGCGACCCGCGACTTCAACTTCGGTCTCGACTACGACTTCGGCTTCGCCGGTTGGTCCCTCACGCGGAATGGCCCGGCAAGCGGCAGCACGGATATTGACGCCGGCTCGACCCACAAGGGTGAAGGAGAAACCAAGCGCGAAGAGAAAATTGATCTCGTTCTGGCGGCCGTTGTAACAGACGTTTTGCCAAACGGAAATCTGGTGGTCAGGGGCAGTCAGGAAGTCCGCGTCAACTATGAAGTCCGCATCTTGACGGTCGCTGGGATCGTTCGTCCGCGCGATATCGAGCAGGATAACTCCATCTCCTACGACAAGATAGCCGAAGCGCGGATCTCTTATGGTGGGCGTGGGCGGATCAGCGAAGTGCAGCAACCGGGGATCGGTCAACAGATACTCGATGTGATCACACCGTTCTGACGGTCGATAGGCAATAGAGACGACGGAGACTGTGGTCGTATGGCCGATGCAGCAGGTGATAAAGGGAAAGCAAAGGGTGGAGGTATTGTCGTTCCGCTGATCATCCTGACGCTGTTGGCCGGAGGCGCCGGATTTGGCTTCGGTTCGTTCATTCTCGCCGAGTCAATGAAAGGCAAGCCGAAGGCTGCGGCAGACAAAGGTGCGACTGAAAAAAAGAGTGTGCCAAAGAAGAAGGCCGGACACGGTGGCAAAAAATCCAAGTATGCGAAGAAGAAGTCGGAGCATCCAGACGAAGCGGAGCACGCACCGACGGAGAAGAAGGTTCTTCGGCTGGTCGCCATTCCGGCAATTATTACGAATTTGAAGGAACCCGAGGGCTCCTGGATACGAATTGAATCGAAGGCTGTGGCCAGCGCCGGTTCGATCGACAATGAGGCTGCGCTGACGCAGCGCCTGTCGCAGGACATCCTGATGTATCTGCGGACATTGAGGGTCGCCGATATTGATTCGTCGAACGGACTCCTTCAGGTCAGAACCGACCTCAACGACATCGCGCGCATTCGTTCAAAAGGGAAATTGGACGAAATCGTCATTCAGGGGCTGATTGTCGAATGAGAACTTTCGCACTCATAAGTCTTGGCCTGTTGACATTGCTGTTGTTCAACGGGTCGATTGCACAGGCCCAGTCGCTTCCGAGCCTGGACGGTTTGATTCCGACTGCCGATGCTGCGGCGTCGGGACGGATCATTCAGTTTGTGGTCGTGCTGACCGTCTTGTCGGTGGCGCCGGGACTTCTGATAACGGTGACCTGTTTTACGCGCCTGATTGTGGCGTTGTCCTTCCTGCGTTCCGGGCTGGGCCTGCAGACGACGCCGGCCAACCTAATCCTCATCAGCCTGGCATTATTCATGACGGTTTACATCATGGCACCGACGTTCGATCAGGCGTGGACGAACGGGCTGAAGCCGCTCAGCGAGAACAAGATCACGCAGGCGCAGGCTTACGAGAAGATCACGACTCCATTCCGTGACTTCATGATGAGCAATGTCCGCGAAAAGGATCTTGTTTTGTTTGCGGACATTGCAAAGGAAAAGCTGAATGTTGATCAGGACGCAGAGTCGGTAGAGCTGCGGGTCTTGATTCCGGCCTTTATGATATCGGAGCTGCGTCGCGGCTTTGAAATCGGATTCCTGATCGTGTTGCCATTTCTCGTGATCGACATGATCGTGGCGACGCTCACGATGTCGATGGGTATGATGATGCTGCCGCCCACCGTGATCTCGCTGCCATTCAAGATCCTATTCTTTGTCCTTATTGACGGCTGGCATTTGATTGTCGGCAGTCTCGTCCGCTCATTTCAGTGACGATCGGGCCCGATTAGCACAAATTTAACGAGAATCCCTTTAGCGTGAAACCGCGTCAGGTTGGGAAGATTTGTCGTTCCCATAGGCATGAGGCCGTCCCTGCTGCTCCGGTTTCAAAAACCCGGCATGTCCCCAAGTCACAACCGTTGCTCCACATGAGGGACATACAAGATGAACAGTATCAATACGAACTTTGCTGCTCTTACCGCGCTTCAGAGTCTGAACCAGACCAACAAAGACATGCTTCAGACGCAAAACCGGATTTCGACCGGCTTCGCAATCAGTGGAGCTCAGGATGGTGCAGCTTATTGGTCGATGGCGACCACGATGCGCTCCGACAACCAGGCCCTTTCTGCCGTGTCCGACGCGCTCGGCCTTGGTTCGGCAACGGTTGACGTCGCCTACACGGCGATGGACTCGGCCATTGACGTCATGGGTGAGATCAAGTCCAAGCTGGTCGCTGCTCGCGAGCCGGGCGTTGATCGCACGAAGGTGCAGACGGAAATTGACGCGCTTCAGGATCAGCTGAGAAGCATCTCGTCGTCTGCGTCATTCACCGGTGAGAACTTTATCTCCGTCGACACCGGTGATGCCGACTACAACGCGACCGAAACCATCGTTGCCTCGTTCACGCGTAGCGGCACGGACGTCACTGTCGGCACGATTTCGGTTACCATTTCGTCTACCTTCCTGTTCAATGCCAACACTGATGGTGCGGGTGGTGCTCCAGGTACGGGTTCGGCTACCGACATCCAGCTCGGTATTCTGGGTTCGGAGCGGATGACCGCCGCTGAAGCAGTTACGGCCGGTGAATCGGCAGGTGCGATCGGTACGGGTGTCAATGATGGCACCATCATTCTGGCCAGCTATGACGGGACCAGCGAGATGGACATCTCTACGGCAACCGATACTGAAATTGATGACTACATCCAGGCGGCCGACATGGCGATGTCCGACATGACCGCAGCCGCGACCAACCTTGGCGCCGTCAAATCGCGGATCGATCTGCAGAGCGATTTTGTTTCGGCTCTGATGGATTCGATTGATCGTGGTATTTCGACTCTGGTTGACGCGGACATGAACCAGGAATCGACACGGTTGCAAGCTCTGCAGGTGCAGCAGCAGCTTGGTATTCAGGCTCTGTCGATCGCCAACTCTTCTAGCCAGAACATCCTGTCGCTGTTCCGCTAATACAACTGAACATATCTGGAACAATGAGGGGCGCCACGACTGGCGCCCCTTTTTTGTTTATGTTCGCACAAGTTTGCGAAGTGACAATGAGCTTCAAATCATTTCCAAAGATTAGAAGCACCCATGTCAATTTCAGAATCATTCGACCGCTTGGGCCCGGCGCTGACGAGCCTGGGGCTGCAAAAGCTGATCGCTCTGGCGATCGTCGGATTGACCGTGTTCGTGGCGGTTGGCGTGGGTGGGATGTATCTCAGTCGTCCGGCCTATGAAACACTATATGCCGGACTGAGCACCAAGGATATCGGTCGCATTCGGGTTGCCCTCGCCGAATCCGGAATGAAGTTCAACGTCGATTCCAAGGGAACTTCGATCCTGGTGCCATACGGCCAGGCGCAACACGCGCGGATGGTGCTGGCGCAGAAAGGGCTGCCGAGCAGTTCCACGGCGGGCTACGAGCTGTTCGATTCGCTCGGATCGATGGGGCTGACATCCTTTATGCAGGAGGTGACCCGCAAGCGTGCGCTCGAGGGAGAAATTGCGCGAACCTTGCAGGCCATGCAGGGCGTGCGGGCAGCGCGCGTCCATATTGTTCTGCCAAACCGCCGATCCTTCCGGCGGCGCCAGGCGAAAACATCCGCATCGGTTGTCATCCGAACCGAAGGTGAGGCCGGCGCCGCACTGGCCCAGCCGATCCGCCACCTCGTCGCGTCTGCCGTGCCCGGCTTGAATGCCGGTCAGGTCACCGTACTGACGACCGACGGGACGATGCTGGCGTCCGGCGGTGACGCCGGCTCGACCGCGCCGCATCATAAGATCGGGTTGGAGCAATCTGTCAGCCAGGTGTTGACGGAAAAAGTCCGCAACACGCTGACACCCTTCCTCGGTATCGACAACTTCAGAGTGAGTGTTGCGGCCAAGCTGAACATTGACCGACGCCAGACGCGGGAAACCAAGTTCGATCCCGAATCACGGGTCGAGCGTTCCGTCCGCGTGCTCAAGTCGTCAAATGCATCGAACAACAAACAGGGTAACGAACCGGCGACCGTCGAGCAAAATATTCCTCTCACCGAAGATCCGGAAGGCAAGTCCGGCAATCAGTCGAATGAGAAAGGAGAGCGGCGCGAAGAGTTGACCAACTACGAGCTCAACTCGAAGACCACGTCGACAGAAAGCGTTGGCTATCAGGTGGAGCGTCTGACCGTTGCCGTCGTCGTCAACCGCCAGCGTCTGGCCGCCGAGCTTGGAGCAAAGGCGAACGGCGTCACGATGGAACAGCGGCTGAAAGAAATCGAGCGCATCGCGGCGACGGCGGCTGGCGTGACCGCGGCGCGTGGCGATGACGTGGCCATTTCGGCTGTCGATTTTGTCGATCAAGGTGAGCTTCTCCAACCGGTTCCCGATCTCAGCATTACCGATCACCTGGCGCGGCATACCGGAACGTTCGTCAATGCCGGCGCTGTGCTGCTGGCCCTGTTCCTGGTGCTGCAATTTGGTCTGCGTCCGTTGACGGCGGCTATTCTCAAGCAGCCGCAGATTGCAGCGGAGGCGGCGCCGACGGCACTCGCTTCCGAACCAAGCGCCGGGTTGATTAATGAGACCGGCTCCGGCGCTGGGGCGGCAGCCGGCGCACAGCCGGAACTGTTGCAGGCGAGCACGCGCGAAGACAATGCAATGCGTGAGTTGGCCAAGGCCGATGAGCCCGAATGGCAGAACCGGCTCGAACGCCTGCTGGACGACGAGGACAAGGCAGTTGATGTCTTCCGTCAGTGGATTCATGAGGACGCGAACGCATGAGGGCGATCCCTGCCGGCGAAGTCCTGACCGAACTCACGATCGCCACCCGCAAAGTCGTGCGCGATGAGCTGTTGCCGACTCCCATGAATGATGAGGGCGGCCCAACGCTGGCCACCCGATTGGACGATCAGGCCCGGTTGGGACAGGCCGGGATGGGCCAAGTGGTCAGCGAGCGGGATGCATTTGCCGAAGGCTTCGAGGCCGGTCGGCGCGAAGCGGAGACACTTGCTCAAACCAAACTGGAGCATGAAATCGCTTTGCGCGAGCAGGCGATTGAGCAGGCGCGCATCTCCTGGAGCAACGAGGAGAGTCAGGTTCTGGCACGGGCGCTGGCGACGGCATTGGAAGACTTGCGGACGGATGTCTGCGAGAGTGTCGCCGACATTCTTCAGCCGTTCGTCGAAGAGGAACTGCTCAACCGGGCCGTTGCGGATATGTCGGGGATCTTGGCAGACGTGCTGCGCGGTGATGGGGCGATGCAGGTCGAGGTCAGTGCCCGCGGCGACTTCCTCGAAGCTCTGCGCATGATTGAACCGTTTTCCGGTCCCAACTTTCATATGGTGCATTCGGACTCGAACGAATTTGTATGTCGGGTAGGTGACCTGCAATTGAAGACGCAGGTAGAGCTCTGGCGCTCCGGGCTGACGGAGGCGGCAGAATGAGCGTTGGTCAGGAAGACGCCGCCAGCAAAGAAATAGTCATCATCCGTCGTCGCGGCGGCGGTCATGATGACGGACACCACGGCGGTGCTTGGAAAATCGCCTACGCTGATTTCATGACGGCCATGATGGCGTTCTTCCTGGTCATGTGGCTGGTCAATGCGGCCAACGAGGAGACCAAGAGCCGTGTCGCGAGTTATTTCAATCCGCTGCGGCTGACTGATCGAGTCTCAGGACCCAAGGGCATCAAAAAGCTGAAACCCGACAACAAGAACATTCCCGAAGCGGCCAGTCAGGCCGACGAGACTCTGACGCACGACAAATCCTCTCAACGCAACAGATCGAAGCAACCAGGTGCGTTGAAGGCAAAAGACCGTTACTTGAAGAGCGCAGCGAAGTCGGTCAGCACCGAACCGCGTGAGAACAGCGAATCGCCCGTTTTCACCGACAAGCGGAACCATGTTCTTGGCCCGACCGTTCTCGATCCATTCGAGATCCCACGATCGCTTCCCGAGGGTCCACACGATACGTTAAAGGCCAGCGACAAGCCGGCGGAACGTGCTCGCTTGGATGCGCCTGCAACGGGCGTGCTGCCGGATGCCAAACCGGAAATGAAATCAGTTTCGGGTTACGACCGGTCTGTCCTGGAGCCTAAGGGCGGCCGTTCAGAGACCGCGGCGCAATCGAGGTTGGCCGAACCGGGCGCTGTCGCCGCCGAGCAGGCGAGCGATCAGCAGGATACGAAAACTGAACCTGCGAAAGCCAAGACGGATAAGAAGGCTGTCGAAATTGCGGCGGCAAAAAAACCCTCGTGGGAGCCGATTGTTAAGCCGCAATCCAAGCAGGAGCCGTCTGACGGAGAGACGACCGAGCGTGACCTGCAGCAGCGTCGTGAAGCCGTGCAACAGATGCGCGAGAGCATTGCGAACATCATGGCGCAGCAATTTGAGAATGACCTTGGGCCGTCGTTTGAAGTTGGAATGAAGCGTGGCGGATTGTTGATCAGCCTGACCGACAATGCCAACTACGGGATGTTCACCACTGGCTCGACAAAGCCCGACAAAAGCCTCATCCGACTCATGCGCAGCCTTGCTGGTGTTATTCAGAAACACAAGGGCGCAATCATTGTGTCAGGTCACACTGACGCTCATCCCTATCGGACCAACAGGTACGACAACTGGCGTCTGTCATTCGACCGCGCCTACGAAATCATGAAACTCCTGCGCACAGGAGAAAACGAAGTTGCCAAATTCGCGCGCATCGAGGGCCATGCCGCGCAAAGTCTCAAATCCCCCAATTCTCCATTCGCCGCCGAAAACCGTCGGGTGGAGATCTTGCTCAAGTAGGACACGTCATGGGTGCCCGTTTTCTGTCCAGGATCGCACTATCACTCATCATTGGTTGCTTCGTGCTCGTCAGTACGACGGCGCCACAGGCGCGCCGGCACAAACCGTTCAAGATTGAACGGCTCGTCAACCAGATTACATCGTTTCAGGATCAGTTGGTGAGCGGTAATCGTCGCGCATTAAAGAAGTACCGAGAAGCACTTGCCGACGTGTCGCGCAAGATTGCAAGTGCGCCAGTCTCCGTTTGGGAGCGCGAACAGAACCGGACAGCAGGAATAAAGTACCTCCTGGCTGGCGGGCATGCCGCGATCGGCCAGCGGATGATGGAGGGATATAAGTTCGAGGGGAACGAGGCGCAGCTGTTGCAAGGCGCCATCGCGTTCGCAGACGGAGACCGTGCCGTTGCGCTCAAATTATTAAAGCCGATTGATGCTCTAGTGGCGCCGCCGTCGCTTGCTGGCAATCTGGCGCTCATCCAGGGAATTCTGTCGATCCGGAAAACTCCCAAGCAAGCAGCGCAGTATCTCAAGAGCGTCCTCATTCTGGCACCCTTTTCTCTGCAGGCAGAGGCCGCGTTGCGCAGGCTTGTGCGTATTCCACTGATTAGCGGCAGCTGGGACGAACTCAACCGGCTCGGCGCGCGCTACCTGCAGCGCTATCCGCAATCCCTGTTTGCCGATTCGTTCCGCAAACCATTCGCGCAGGCGTTGGCTGTCTTCAAGGACTACGACACAAAACAGGACCGACGCGAGCGTCTGCTCGAGTTGCTACGCCGTGTCGATGACCAACACCGCCGTGCCTACGTCTATGCCATAGCACGCGCCGGCCTCGTCGTTGGCAACATCGCCCTCGCGAACACGGCTCTTGAGGCGGATAGTCAAGGCGCCAGCGCCGACAAGGAACGCGACATGGCGTTACAACTTTACAAAGCGATTACGCTCTTGCTCGCCGGGAAGTTGGAGCCTGCTGCGCGGCGCCTGCAAGGCGTCAATCCTGCAGTTCTGAGGGCCGATGATGTTCGCCTTTTGCGGACTGCAAACATGCTCGATCGTGCCATCCGGAAGCGGCCGGCTTTTTCGGAGCCGACGGACCAGTTGCGCAAACTGGCGGCCGCGGCGCGTGACGGCCATGAATTCACACCGATGACGTTGGCGCAGAGTGCCAGGTCGATGATCGCATCGACCGACAAGCTTTTGGAGAAGTGACTGACAATGGCTGATATTGCATCGCAATTCCCTAACCTGCTGCGCGTCAAGGGCACCAATGCGTCGGGCCAGGCCAAGCTGCTGCAGAATGCGGTCCAAAACGAACTTCTGGGCAGCGAAGAGCCATCGGAGTTCGAAGATTTGACGCGGAGCTTGAAGGGCGACGCCGATCCAGAACTGAAGTCCGGTGATCAATCCAAACCGAAGCCCAAGCCGGTATTGGTCGAGTCGGCGGACCGCAAATTGCTTGCCCGGCTGGATGGGCAAGATGCTTCAACGGCACCGACCAAGGACGTACGGCCTATCAATGTTCAGCCAAC
>JBPCWB010000798.1:0-12024 GCA_051009955.1 Hyphomicrobiaceae bacterium
GTGCCGGCTTCTGACAGGAGTTGGTCGAAGAGGATCTGACTGCCCGATTGTTCCTGTCGAGGGACGATGCGTCGGTTGACGATGTCGGCCAGAGATCTGATCTTGCTTGCATCTTCGCCGCGAACGATCAAGCCTCGCCGGCGCCACGCCCACTCAACCAGAACGACGGGATCCTGGCCGAAGCGCTCGGCAATCATCGGGACGTTCCAGTTCTTGCCTTCGCAGATGTGCAACCCACAAGCCACGCCCTCGCCCCGCGCAAAGCGCTCCAGACCGTCAAGACTACCGTCAAAGAACATTGCCAGGTCTGCGTGGGACTCGCGCAAAGCCCATTCAAGCAGAGGATCGTGACTTCCTAGAAAAACGCGTGGACGTGCGCCCGCAGCGGATGCCGAGCGGCGCTCACCCGTCGTGTTTCGCTGCAGCCAGGCTTCAACCTCTGATCGCGGAAACAGAAGCTTTCCGGTCGCCCGCGAGCATGGAATGTCGCCGCTCGCGGCCAGGTCATAAACCTTGCGTTCCTTCAACCGTAGAAGAGCAGCAACTTCCCGCGTTGTTAGATATTCACTCATAAGTTTGACGTTGCCCCGTCAGCCACCACCATGATTGCAAATCCGCCCGCACTATGACAGCTTGATGATCTCTAATGATCCCGTCTTGAGCCGCGTGCTTCGGCCCCACTCTTGGTCGCATAAAGACGGGAACCTTTGATCATCGGACTGGAGCACGAGGCCGTGATTTTGAGTTGGTTAAGATCACGATCGAGAACGGACGACAACGGCCAACGAACAATGACGACGACCGTGCCAGAAGCACCCGACCAAGTCGAAACAACAGCACCATTTGCCTACGCAAGCTGCACGTCCGATCAGCCACTTGTCTACAGAACGATCGGCGAGTGCCTTGACGAAGCTGCCCTGACGTACAAGGACCAGGAAGCGATCGTGAACCTGGCCGAAGGCGTTCGCCTCACCTACTCTGAGTTGCATCAGCGCGCCAGCGATCTTTCGCGCGCCATGATCGGCTACGGCTTGCAAAAAGGAGACCGTGTCGCGGTCTGGTCGCCCAATTCGACAAATTGGATCCTAATCCAGCTCGCGGCCGCCAAGACCGGTGTCATTCTCGTTACGATCAACCCCGCCTATCGTGCCGCCGAAGTGAACTTCGCCGTGACGCATTCCGGCGCTAGAGTTTTGTTCTGTGCTCACCACTTCCGCGATCGTGACTATACAGCGGATTTCCAATCATTGCGCGATGGCACGACCGCGCTCGAGACCATCGTTGTGATGAGCGAGCATTCGGGTCCTGGCTTCATCGGTATTGCGCAATTCGCAGACCACAACACCAGCGTCGATATCTCTGATCTGCGCCGCCGCGAAGCAGCGCTAGCCAGCGAAGACCCGATCAACATCCAATACACGTCGGGCACGACCGGTGCCCCGAAGGGCGCGACGTTGACGCATCACAACATGGTCAACAATGCCATGATTGTTGGCCGCAACCAGAACTTCAGCGCACAGGACCGCCTCTGCCTGCCGGTGCCGTTGTTCCACTGTTTTGGTAATGTGCTGGGAACGCTGTCGTCGACGATCTATGGCGTGACAATGGTTCTTCCAGGCGAGGCTTTCGAGCCCGTCGCAACGCTGAAAGCCATCCACGACGAACGCTGCACGGCGCTCTATGCCGTTCCGATGATGCTGATCGCGCTGCTCAATCATCCTGATTTTGAGAATTATGATCTGACCTGCTTGCGGACCGGGGTCAGTGGTGCAGCGCCCTGTCCGATCGAAGTGATGCGCGATGTCGTCGCCAAGATGCACATGAACGAACTCACGATCTGTTACGGCATGACCGAGACGTCGCCGATTTCGACCCAGACAAAGATTGGCGACGATCTTGAGCGGCAATGCGAAACGGTTGGCACGCTGCTTCCTCATCTCGAATGCAAAATCGTAGACCCGGCTGACGGGCGGACATTGCGCCGTGGCGAAGAGGGCGAATACTGCGTGCGCGGCTATTCGGTCATGGCCGGTTACTGGGACAATCCGGACGCCACCGCAGCAGCGATCGATTCCGGCCGTTGGATGCACTCGGGTGATCTCGCCGTGATGCGTGACGACGGCTACGTACAAATCGTCGGTCGCGCCAAGGACATTATCATTCGCGGTGGCGAGAACATCCAGCCCCGCGACATCGAGGAATTTTTTCACACCTTGCCCGAGGTCGAGGATGTTCAGGTCATCGGCGTACCGGATGAAACCTACGGCGAGGCCGTCTGTGCCTGGGTGAAACTCGCAGCTGGCGCCGAGGCGACGACAGAGCAGCTGCGCACCGCCTGCAAGGGACAGATCGCGACATTCAAGATTCCGAAGTACATTCACTTCGTTGACAGCTTTCCAGCAACTGCCAGTGGCAAAGTACAGAAGTTTCGGATGCGCGAGATAATGATTGAGGAACTAGACCTTTAGCAGGTCTGGCGCGGCCCGACGGACAGACACGAAAGGGAGTGGGGGAGCAATGAAAGACAGCCTGCAAGCCGGCCTTCAGAGCCGCGTCGAACTCACGGTCGACACGCCGCGGACGATTGATTTCATGGGCGATGACCTGCGCGTCTATGCAACGCCCCAGATCGTCAACGACCTCGAATACGCCTGTCGCAACCTGATTCTCGAGCATCTTGATGATGGCGAGGATACGGTTGGCGCAAAGGTCGAAATCGAACACGCCAAACCAACTCCCCTCGGCTTCAAGGTCACCCATGTGGTGACGGTCGAAAGTGTCGACAGACGCCGCGTGATCTGCCGCGTCGAAGTTCAGGATGAAATCGAGACCGTCGCCACGGCCACCCACACACGCTTTGTAGTCGATGTGGCTCGCCTCAAATCGGCGATCCAGGACAAGCAATCACAAAAGGGAGACTGAAGCTCATGGCAGCTTCCGGACCGCGCCCCTACAAACCACAGAATCAGCGCACCAAGAAACCAACATTTTGCTACCAGTGCGTGGCCGGACCGGATCTTCTCCGAGTCGAAGAGGACAATGGCGTCGCGGTGCGCGTCGAGTCGAATTTTTCGGTCCACGACGAGCATCCGGGCGGCGGCAGAGTCTGTGTAAAGGCCTATGGCCTGGTGCAGAAGACGCACAATCCCAACCGCATCAAGTCCCCAATGAAACGCACCAATCCCAAGAAAGGGCGCGAACATGATCCAGAGTTCGTACCTATTACTTGGGAAGAGGCCTTTGGCATCGTTGCCGACAAACTCAATGAGGTGCGCGCCAGAGGCCTGACCGACGAATCCGGTTATCCGCGTGTTGCCGCAAGCTTTGGAGGTGGCGGCACACCGACCCAGTACATGGGGACATTCCCGGCCTTCCTCAAAGCCTGGGGTCCGATCGATCTGGGCTTTGGTGCCGGCCAGGGTGTGAAGTGTTATCACTCGGAGCATCTCTATGGCGAGTTCTGGCATCGTGCCTTTATCGTCTCGCCGGACGTGCCCTACTGCAATTTCGTGATCAGTTGCGGCAACAACGTCGATGCCTCAAGCGGCGTCACCGGGGTCTGGCGCGAGGCCGATGCACGAGTCCGTGGCTTGCGCCGTATTCAGGTCGAACCACATATGTCGATTTCCGCGGCCTCCGCTGGCGAGTGGGTGCCGATCAAGCCCAAGACAGATGCGGCATTTCTCTTTGCCCTCATTCATCACATCATCTGCGTGCGCGACTGGCAGCAGGTTTGCGATGTGCCCTACCTGCGAGAGTCGACGAACGCCCCTTATCTGATCGCACCAAACGGGTATTACCTGCGCGATGCGGAAACAGGTGACCCGCTGGTTTGGGACCAAGCAGACGAAACCGCCAAACCGTATGACAAGGCTACTGATCCCGCTTTGAGCGTTGACGGTGTCAAAGTCTCCGGTCTTGAACGCGGCGCCGACAATGAAGAGTGGCGGCACACCGATGTGCTGGCCAAGACGTCGTTCGACGCCCTACGCGAGCACGTCTCAGACTACTCGCCGGATTGGGCTGCCGACATCACTGACATTCCGGCCGATAAGATCCGGCAAATCGCAGACGAGTTCCTGGCCCACGCCTGTGTTGGCGAGACCATCGAAATTGAAGGGGTCGAGCTTCCGTATCGAACGGTCGCGGTGATGCTCGGCAAGAGCGTCAACAATGGTTGGGGCGGCTATCAGGCAACGTGGGCGCGAACCGTATTGGCCGTTTTGGTCGGCGCGCTCGAGGTTCCGGGCGGTGTACTCGGTACGAACGTCAAACTGGTTCGGCCGGCGAACGATCGTTCAGCTTCCGTGCGCCATGGTGAAGATGGCTTCATGCATTTTCCGTTCAACGAAACATCGAAAAACGGCTGGAAGTCGCAACCTGGCATTCGCAATGCCTACGACACGCTGGTGCCGCTGGTTTCGAACGGTCCGTGGTCGCCGGCGTTGGGACCGGCACATCTGCCCTGGCTATTTCAGAAGGAACAGCCTGAAAACTGGCCGCAATCGACCATGCCAGACGTATGGTTCTGCTATCGCACCAATCCGGCGATCTCGTCGTGGAACGCGCCCGAGGTTGCCAAGCGCGTCGCCGAGTTTCCATTCGTCGTCGCCTTTGCCTACACCCGCGACGAAACCAACCACATGGCGGACATTCTATTGCCGGACGCTGGCGACCTGGAAAGCCTGCAGCTCATCCGCATTGGCTCGACGAAATTCATCCAGCAATTCTGGACCAAGGAGGGCTGGGCCATCCGCCAGCCCATCGGTGAAAAAGTCGTCGACTGCAAGGACATGACCGACGTCTCGACTGAACTGGCGGCGCGGACGGGTATTCTTGAAGACTACAATAAGGCAATCAACAGCGGTGCTGCCGGCATTCGCCTGCACGGTGAAGGCTTCGATTATTCGCTGGCGTCGGACGAGAAACATGATCTCGAAACGATTTGGGATCGTGTCGCGCAGGCTGCCAGCCATGAGGTGTCGGATGGCCAGGACATCCACGACCTCGAGTGGTTCAAGAAAGAAGGCTACGTCCTGAAGCCGTACAGCCAGCTCAATTGGTATCTCTACCCCGCGATCAAGAAGGCGGGGCTGCGGTTCGAGCTCCCATATCAGGAACGTATGAAGCGCCACGGCGCACAACTCGCAAACCGCCTGCATGAGGTTGGCGTCAACTGGTGGGATCAGCAGCTGGAAGAGTACGAGCCGTTGCCGTCGTATATCGACTTCCCCGGCATCTGGACATCATTTGCACGCGAAGTCGGCAAGGAGCCAAGCGAATTCCCGATGTGGGCGCTGACGGCGCGCTCAATGCAGTACTCCTGGGGGGCGAACGTCGGGCTGCCGATGATCAAGGAGGTCGCCGACAACATCGCCGGGCATCGCGGTGTCATCATGAATCGCGCGCGGGCGAAAGACTTGGGGATCGCGGAAGGCGATCCTGTCGTTATTACATCACCAACAGGACAAACCAGAGGCCGCGCCGTTCTAAGAGCCGGCATCAGGCCTGACACCATCGTCATGATCGGCCAATTCGATCACTGGGCGACACCGATTGCCAAGGACTTCCACAATCCCTCGCTCAATTCACTCAGTGCCCTGGCGCTGTCGCTGACTGATGCAACCGGTAGTGGCTCCGACATTGTCTGCGTCCGCGTCGAGCGCGCGGCGCAGGCCGCGGGAGCGGCCGCATGAGCGTTGCTGCAACGGATGGGGATTCTGCGTCCGCGAAACGATATGGCATGACCGTCGACGTCAACCGTTGCGTTGGCTGCCAAACCTGCACGATCGCCTGCAAGCATGCCAACGATACGACGCCGGGTGTGCAATGGCGATCGGTCCTTGATGTCGAACAAGGCGCGTTTCCCGACGTCCGGCGGTTCTTCCTGGTGGTCGGCTGCCAGCATTGTGCGGAACCCCCGTGCGTCCCGGTCTGTCCAACGGGCGCGACCGCCCAGCGTGCCGATGGTCTGGTCACAATGGATCACGACCTGTGCATCGGTTGTGCCTACTGCGCCGTCGCCTGCCCCTACCAGGCCCGCACGATCGTCCATGAGGATACGCATTACTTCAAGAGCAAGACGCGCCAGGAGGCGGAAACCTCGCATCCGGAGCGGATCGGCACGATTCAGAAATGCACCTTCTGCATCGACCGCGTCGACGAAGGGCAACGGCGCGGCCTGGTCCCTGGTGAAGATCTGGACGTGACCCCCGCGTGTGCATCGTCCTGTATTGCCCAGGCCATCAAATTCGGTGACTTCAATGATCCTGATAGCGAAGTCTCAAGCCTCGCCCGCGACCGCCAGTCGTTTCAGATCAATGACTTCCTGGGCACCGATCCGCAAATCAAATACCTCTATGAAGTGGAAGGCGCGATTCCGGAGCAATCCGGCCCGCAGGAGTCGGCCGGCGTGCTGGACGATGCCGAACGCGATCCCTCAAATCCGTTGAACGGGCCGCTGCAAACGTTTTGGGATTACCGCGCTGCCATGAACTTCATCATGGGCGGCATGGGCTCTGGCCTGATTGCGATCTCCGGCCTGTCGGCAATCGACGGACAGATACCCGCAAATGTTTTGCCGATGATGTTTTCTGTCGGCGGCGCCATCGTTGCCATCGGTCTCATCTTCGTGTTCATGGAAATTGGTCGCAAGGAGCGTTTCATGTACGCGCTATTGCGTCCTCAGTCGTCCTGGATGACCCGCGAAGTGTGGGTCGTCGGCATGCTATTCCCCTTGATCGCGGCAAACTTGTTCTGGTCCATGCCCTGGCTGTGGATCGCGACCAGCATGGCCGGTTTGGCGTTCTTGTTCTGTCAAGCGCAGATCCTGTATGCCGGGAAGGGTATCCCAGCCTGGCGTGCGCCGTTGGTCCCGGCCCTACTCGTGGCCACCGGCCTCACCGAAGGCGCAGGAGTCGCCATGCTGGTTTTGGCTGGCTTGGGTCATGAGACAATTCCCAAGTCTTTGCTGTTGCTCGCAAGTCTGCTGGCGATCGTCACGGCCGTTTTCTGGTTGGTGTATCGCCACCGTGCAAAGGATAACGGCATCCCGGCGCGCGGCCGCGACGCCCTTGGCGCGATCCATGCCATTGTGTGCTCATGGTGGACGGTGGCCATTGTGATTATGCTGGCCTGTCTGGCCATTGCCCCACTCCCGGCCTACGCAGCATTCTGCGCCGCGCTATTGATTGGTGCGGGCGCACTGTGGAAATACACCGTCATTGTGCGCGCGTCCTATCAGCAGGGTTTTGTATTGCCGAAGCGACCGGGACGAGGTTCGGGCAAGTATGCCGCGCCGGCCCGCCTTGACGGTTACAAGCGGGCGGCCTGATGTCTCGGCATCAATATCGGAGTCAATTGAGGTCCAATGGGAGAAGATAGGCCAGTCGATCAAGCCGCGACCTCGCGGTTGTCGCTGCGCATCGACCTTCCCAATGGCTCTCGCCTGGGACCGGGCAAAGTCAACCTTCTGGAGGCGGTCAACCGTTGCGCCTCGATCTCCGCAGCGGCGCGCGATCAGGGGCTGTCCTATCGCCGGGCGTGGCTGCTGATTGATGACATGAACCGGGCCTTCCGTGAGCCTGTCGTCGACACCTATCCAGGGCGTTCACAAGGTAAAGGCGCCACACTTACGGCCTTTGGCCAACGCCTCATCGCTCTTTATCGCGACGCCGAGGCCGCTACCGCCGACGCAATCGCAAGTCAGGTCATGCAACTCGAGAGTGAAGTTGAACGCGCGTATGACTCGCTCAAGGCGAAGCCACGCCGTCGCCGCTCTGACGCGGGCGACGCATAAACCCGACCGAACGGCTGTCCATCGCAACAACACGGATCAGAACCCAGAGTGACTGGCCGGGAGACAATTGCAGGCGTTGTGCTGATGCGCGGGTCAGCAGCGCTCTTATGATCGTGCCTCCGACATCGATCCCGGCGTCGACGAACGGTCCGTCACGCGCAATCAGCTCGACCAGCGTGCCCTGCAGGCGGTTGGCAATAGAGGTATCCTGAGGTTCCGATAGGGCGACAGCGACGTCGCGGGCGCGCAAGCGGACGCGGACTTCTGTTCCTATATCGGAATCAACAAATGGTACGGTGAGGCGATGCCCCGCAAAAACCAGCCGCGTGAGATCGTTTGCACGGTCGTGCGCCTCGATCTTGCAGGCGATGACGGCGCCGGCTTCGAAGCGACCGATCAAAGGACTGAGATCAGGGTCAGAGGCCAGTTCGAGCAGCGGCCCGTGCTTGGCGACCCGACCGTGATCGACGACGACGAGATAGTCGGCCAGGCGCATCACCTCGTTGAAATCATGGCTGATATACACGATTGGAATTCTCAGATCGTCGCGTAGCCGCTCGATATACGGCAGCAGTTCGGCCTTGCGTGGCGGGTCAAGTGAAGACAGCGGCTCGTCCATCAAAAGGATGGCAGGTTGCGAGAGAATTGCACGCCCAATGGCAACCCGTTGGCGCTCACCACCGGACAACCGGTGCGGCCGTCGCTGCATCAGATCTTCGAGACCAAGCAGCGCAACAGCATGGTCGATCTCAACGAACCGCCGGCCTTTGGCACGCTTGAAACCGTAGAGGAGATTGCTCTTGACGCTGAGGTGCGGGAACAACCGGCTGTCCTGAAACACATAACCGATCCGGCGCTGATGGACCGGCAACAGGTGTCCCTTGTCCGTGTCAATGAATGTGTCGTCATTCACGCGTACATGACCCGTTGCCGGCTGGTGGCCGCCGGCCAGCGTTTCCATAATGACGGATTTGCCAGCCCCGCTGCGCCCGAATAATGCTGTTACGCCCTCGCCCGGCGCCGAAAATGCAACGTCAAATGAGGTCCCGGCCAGCTGCGTTTCGAATTTGACTTCGATCATCGGCCGTAGACCACCCGCCGAGCCTGTTGCTCGATGAATTCTGACAAGGCCAGCGCAATCACAGCCAGAACTGACGATAGAATGACCAACCGCATCGCCAGCAAGTCACCGTCCGGGGTCTGAATGGCCGTGTAGATTGCCAGCGGCAGCGTCCGTGTCTCGCCGACGACGTTGGCTGCAAATGTGATTGTAGCTCCGAACTCACCTAGGCTCGCCGCATAGGCAATAATAAAGCCTGCAAGGATACCGGGCAGCATCAGCGGAAGCGATATCGTCAGAAAGACATCCAGGCGGCTGGCTCCGAGCGTTCGCGCCGCAAATTCAAGGCCGGGGTCGATCGTGTCCATTGACAGGCGAATGGCCCGCACCATCAAAGGAAAGGACATAACCGCAACGGCCAATACTGCGCCCGCCGTGGTGAACACCAAGCGAATTCCCAGCACATCATTGAGCCATTGCCCGATCGGTCCGCGCACGCCGAAGACAACCAGCAAGAGATAGCCAATGACCACGGCCGGAAGCACCAATGGTGCGTTGACGATGACGTTCAAGAACGCACGCCCCATCCAGCCTGAACGCGATAATGCATGCGCCACGGCGATGGCCGGTATGATGCTGAGAATTGATGCGGTCAATGCAATCTTCAGGCTGAGCCACAGCGCCTCGAATTCCGCCGGGCCAAAGTCCAACACGCTCATTGTGACTGGAACCCGTGCTTCTTGAAGATTGCCCGCGCTGTGGGGCCGCAAACAAAGGCATAGACGGCGCGGGCCGCTTTGGTCTCACCGCCGGCCGTTATCGCCACCGGATAGGAGATCGGCGCGCGGCCCACGCGCGGGAAGACACCGGAAATCGCCACCTTGGTGGAGGACGCGGAATCCGTCCGATAAACGATGGCGGCGGCGGCTTCGCCGCGCTCGGCGAGTGCCAGCGCGGCGCGGGTGTCGGCCGTCGTCACCAGGCGCCGGCTGAGAGCTGGCCAGGCGCCGAGCGCCTGCAGTGCCGATCGCGCATACTTTCCGACCGGGACATGGGCCGGATCTCCGACCGCAATGCGACCTTCTGGTAGGGATGTGAGCCAATGCGTGCCTCGCGCGATCTGCACTTTTTGGAGCCTATCAGCGGGCATCACGAGCACGAGCTCGTTGGTCAGCAGCGAGCGACGCGATTGCTTGTCAATCAGGCGGCGGGCTGCAAGATAGTCCATCCATTCCTCGTCGGCCGAGATGAAGATGTCGGCGCGCGCACCGGCCTCGATCTGCCGCGCCAGCGTTGACGAACCCGCATAGACCGAAACAATCCTTTCTCCCGTCGCGGCTTGGTAGGCAGCCGCAACCTCATCCATCGTTTCCGCCAGACTAGCGGCGGCGAAGACGCGCACGTCGCGCGCCAATGCCGCAGCCGACCCAAGGCAAAGCAGCACGACAGCAATCGCGAGACGGCGCAGCATGGCGGCTTCCTATATCCGATCGGATATAGCATGGTACCCGATGAGAACCGCGTTCGTCCAGCTTGCTAGTTGCCGCAATCTGCCAATAAGATTGACGCTGCTCAAAGCCACGACACATGCTAATCGTGATTATCGTGTTCCATCCATATGGGCCACGATCCGGTTCGTAGTCTCAAGCGCGCTGATCAGGCGGACCAGCACCACCTCAATCGGAGGACACCATGTCTGCAAACACATACCCGCTCGACATGACCACACATCCTGACGTTCAGGGTTTCTTTGACAAAGAGACCAACACCATATCTTACGTCGTCAAGGACCCGAACAGTTCGGCATGCGCTGTGGTCGATGCCGTCATGGATATCGACTATGCCGCCGGCCGCCTCAGCTATGCCTCCGCCGATCGACTGATTGCCCACATTCAAGACAACAATCTGGAGCTCCAATGGCTGATTGAGACGCACGCTCATGCGGATCATTTGTCCGGCGCCCCGTACATCCAATCCAAACTTGGCGGCAAGATCGGGATCGGTTCCGGCATTGTTCGCATCCAGGAAGAGTTCGGCAAAATATTCAACGAGGGAACCGAGTTCCAGCGCGACGGGAGCCAGTTCGACAGGTTATTCGAAGATGGTGATACATACACCGTTGGCGGGATGACTGTCTTTACCATGCATACGCCTGGTCATACGCCGGCATGCATGGTCCATGTCACCGGCGATGCGGCATTCGTCGGAGACACACTCTTCATGCCGGATGGCGGCACTGCTCGCGCCGACTTTCCCGGTGGCGACGCTCGTCAGCTTTATCACTCGATCAAGAAGGTCCTTGCGTTGCCGGAGGAGATGCGGCTGTTCATGTGTCACGACTACGGGCCCGGCGGCCGAGAGATCCAGTGGGAAACATCCGTTGGCGAGGAGCGCAAGAACAATATCCATGTCCGCGATGACATAACCGAGGATGAATTCGTCGCGATGCGCGAAGCTCGGGACAAAACACTAAGCATGCCGAAGCTGATTGTGCCGTCATTGCAGGTCAATATACGGGCTGGTCGTCTGCCGGATCAGGATGAGAGCGGCAAGCGGTACTTCAAGGTTCCCATCAATGAGCTCTAATGGCCGAGAGCGCAATCTCGGGCCGAATGGAGAACGCAGATGAGCCAGATTGCATTCCATCGTGCGACGTCACTGGCGGATGCCTGCGCAATCCTGGCCGAGACCGGCGCGCGCAGTTTGGCGGGCGGCACGGACCTGATCGTGCAGGTGCGGGAAGCGCGGCGCGAGGTCCATACTCTGGTCGAAATCAAGCAAATCCCGGAATTGATCTCGGTGATTGATCGCGACGACGGCGGGCTGACGGTCGGAGCTGCAATCCCGGCCGCACGACTGGCACGCACCGACAGCCTCGTCCAAACCTACCCGGCGCTTGCCGCTGCTCTGGGCATGATTGGTAGCCGTCAGATCCAAAACCGCGCAACGCTCGGCGGTAATGTCTGCAACGCTTCGCCGTCGGCCGATGCCGTTCCACCCCTGATCGCTTACGACGCCGACGGCCTGATCGCCGGCAAAGATGGCACGCGGCGCGTGCCGCTGCAGGAGCTGTTCCGAGGCCCTGGCGAGACCTGTCTGGCGCCCGACGAGATCCTTGTTGCCATTGATCTGCCGCCACGACCAGCCATGTCCGCGGCGAGTTACA
>JBPCWB010000799.1:0-20566 GCA_051009955.1 Hyphomicrobiaceae bacterium
GGCGGAACGCTTGCCGTTTCCGGTCTGGTCTCCAGCAACACGCAGAAGAACATCGATGGGTTTCCGGGCCTCAAGGAGCTGCCGATCCTCGGCACACTCTTCCGCAGCACGGACTTCGTCAACAACGAGACCGAACTGGTCGTGATCGTGACGCCTTACATCGTTCGTCCGACCTCGAGAAAGAACCTGGCCGCGCCGTCAGATGGATTGGCATCAGCGACGGACGTTCGGACCTATCTGCTCGGTCATCTCAACAGGATCCATGGCCGCTCTGTTCGGCTGCCGGCCGGCAGCTTGAAAGACAGCTACGGCTTCATCGTCGAATAACGCAAGGTTGGAGTAGGATAAATGACAGATCGAACTGTACTTCGCTCGCCAACCTTCAGTGGGGCGCGATCGATCGTCTCGAAGGTTGCCATTGTCTCGATTGCCGCTCTTTCGATTGCAGCGTGTCGCGGTCCATTGGGTGAATCGCACGTCGCCGGTTGGCTGCGCATCGATCACGATGAAATGCACCCGATCGCTGTTTCAAAGCAGCCCGCGACACTTTCCATTGCGGTGCATCGTGGGTCCTACGAGCTTGCTCCGGCGCAACGGGCACGGCTCGGGCGCTTCCTTTCGCGCTACCGCTCTCGGGACATGGGCAACTCCAAACTCTTGGTCTCGGTTCCGAGTGGCTCCGCCAACGAAGTGGAAGCCATGGAAGCGGTTTCCGAATTGCGACTGCTGATCTCCGAGTATGGTTTCGACGCGACCACCGTCAAGGTCCGTCCGTATCAGGCCAGACGGTCGTCACAGCCACCCATTCGCGTGTCCTATTTGCGCTTCGTTGCGGAAGGACCGGACTGCGGCCACTTCCCGACCAATCTGGCCTACCAGCCCGACAACCTTCACTACCAAAACTTTGGCTGCGCTGACCAAAAGAACCTCGCCGCGATGGTTGCAAACCCGGCGGATCTCTTGGGGCCGAGAACGATGACGCCAAGGTCGGAAGAGCGCCGCCGCACGATTTGGAAGAAATACGCAAAGGGTCAATCGACCGCCGCCAAGCGCACTAGTGCCGAGAAAGCAGAAGCATCCAGCAAGTAGTGATCGCTGCAACAAGGAAATCGAAGCTATGTCGAATCAAGCGCAACCATTCGAGGCTGATCAACCCGTCCAGGACGAGGAAGCTGGCGATCAGCTCGCGCCGATCGAGGCTGGTGAGGCGCAGCTGCAAGCATCCCTTGCGGCGCGGCCGGTGCCACGGATCTCGATCCAGGCTTTTTGCGAAGACGCATCAACGGCTGAGGCGATTCAGTTCGCATCCGAGGATCGCCGATTGTCGAAGGCCCATGTCAGCATCCACATGGGTGGCGGATCTGCGGCCGTGGCCCATTATCAGGAAAGCCCGACACCGAACCTCATCGTGATCGAGTCGCTGATGGACCGCGATGCCATGTTGTTCGAGCTCGATCAACTGGCGGAGTGCTGCGACGCCGGTACCAAGGTTATCGTGATTGGCCATGTCAACGACGTCGTCTTGTATCGCGAGTTATTGCGGCGCGGCGTGAGCGAGTATGTCGTTGCGCCTGTTCAGCCGATTGCATTCATGGAAGCGGTCTCGAACCTCTACAACGATCCGGATTCAGAGCCGGTCGGCCATGTGATCGCATTCGTCGGTGCCAAGGGCGGCGTCGGCTCATCGACGATTTGCCACAACGTTGCCTGGACAATCTCGGAGGCGATGAAGTCGAACGTGGTGATCGCCGATCTCGACCTGGCCTTCGGGACGACTGGTCTTGATTTCAACCAGGATCCCGTCCAAGGCATTTCTGAAGCACTGGCGACACCAGAGCGTCTCGATGATCAGTTGCTTGATCGACTGCTGACCAAGTGCTCCGAAAACCTCAGTATTTTTGCGGCTCCTGTTGTCCTTGACCGCGACTACGACATTTCAGCTGACGCTTGTGAAATGGTGATCGATGTCGTTCGCCAGAACGTGCCTTATGTCGTGGTTGACCTGCCCCATGGTTGGTCGGCGTGGACGAAGCGCGTGCTTCTGCAGGCTGACGAGATCGTGGTCACGGCAGCCCCCGATCTGGCAAACTTGCGCAACGCCAAGAATGTTTTCGATTTGCTCAAGCAATCGCGCTCCAATGATGTTCTGCCGCATCTCGTGTTGAACACGGTGAACATGCCAAAGCGGCCGGAAATCAGTGTGGCCGAGTTCTGCCAGGGTCTTGATGTCAAGGCTTCGGGTGTCATCGAATTCGATAGTGAAACGTTCGGTGTTGCAGCCAACAACGGCCAGATGCTCGAAGAGCTGAACCGCAAAGCCAAGGCCATCCCGACGATGCACGAACTGTCGATGAAGCTGACACATTGCAACGAGGGCAAGATGGTCCAGACGCCGCAAAAGTCGGCCCTGGCACCATTGCTCGAAAAATTCAAACTGACTCGCTAGGGGGCAAAATATGTTTGGGAGGCGCAACGGCGAAACGAATCCAGTTCGGCCCGCGGTCGTCACGCAGGAAGCCCCGGCACCCGCGGAGCCAGTTCAACCGGCACCGATTGCCGAAATTCCTCAAGTTGAACAACCGAAGAACGACGGCCCGTCCCAGCCGCGGTCCGAGGAGTATTATGACGTCAAGACGACCGTCTTTAACGCTCTGATCGATACGATCGACCTGACCCAGCTCGCGAAACTCGATGCCGATGCAGCGCGTGAAGAGATCCGCGACATCGTCAGCGAGATCATCCAGATCAAGAACGTCGTGATGTCGATCGCGGAGCAGGAAGAGCTTCTCGAAGATATCTGTAACGACGTACTCGGGTATGGACCGTTGGAGCCGTTGCTCGCTCGCGACGACATCGCTGATATCATGGTCAACGGCGCCGATACGACGTTTATCGAAGTCAACGGCAAGATGATTGAGACCAATGTTCGGTTCGCTGACAACGCCCAGCTCATGAACATTTGTCAGCGGATCGTAAGCCAGGTCGGTCGACGAGTCGATGAATCCAGCCCAATATGCGACGCGCGCTTGCCGGACGGCTCGCGTGTGAACGTGATCGCGCCGCCTCTGGCCATTGACGGTCCGTCGCTCACCATTCGTAAATTCAAGAAGGATCGTCTCAGGCTCGCACAACTGGTGAAATTCGGCTCTATCTCGCCTGAGGGCAAAGAGATCCTGGAAGTCATCGGACGTGTTCGCTGCAACATTATCGTCTCGGGCGGTACGGGTTCCGGAAAAACCACGCTGCTCAATTGTCTGTCGGCCTGCGTCGATGAGGATGAACGCGTCATCACCTGCGAGGACTCGGCGGAACTTCAGCTCCAGCAGCCACACGTCGTGCGCCTCGAAACGCGGCCGCCGAACCTGGAAGGCGAAGGCCAGATCACGATGCGCGATCTGGTTCGCAACTGTCTACGTATGCGCCCGGAACGCATCATCGTCGGCGAGGTGCGTGGTCCTGAAGCGTTTGACCTATTGCAGGCCATGAATACGGGTCACGACGGTTCCATGGGAACGCTGCACGCGAACAGCCCGCGCGAAGCCATATCACGTATGGAATCGATGATCATGATGGGTGGTTTCGCGCTGCCGACAAAAACGATTCGCGAAATGATTGTCGGGTCCGTCGATGTCATTGTTCAGGCCGCGCGCCTGCGCGATGGGTCGAGACGCATCACCCACGTGACCGAGGTGGTCGGCATGGAAGGGGATGTCGTCACGCTCCAGAACATTCTCGTCTACGACATCACCGGTGAGGATCCGAACACCGGCAAGATTATCGGTCGCCACCGCTCGACGGGGATCTCGCGGCCGAGATTCTGGGAACGGGCAGAATACTACAACGAAGATTCACGACTTGCCGCGGCACTCTCTAGCTCGGAAGTGCAGGATCTCGACGGCAATATTCTTGGGGAGCTCAATGCTTAGTCCGGAATTGATGCAGATCGGAGCGCTGGGACTCGGTGCAATCGCCGTTGCCAGTATCGTCTTCACGTTGTGCTATCCCTATCTGTCGGGCGAAAAGCAGACAGAGAAGCGCATCAAGGGCGTGATGGAGACGCGTGCGACACGTAGCGCGCGGCGCGCTGCCGTGGAGCAGGGCGCGCAACGAAAGCAAGCCGTTGCCGACACACTGAAGCTGATTGAAGACCAGCAAAAGCAGTCCAAGAAGGTCAGCTTGCGCGTCCGGCTACGGCGCGCAGGTTTGGAGGTCAGCGAGCGGTCCTTCTGGCTCAGCAGCTTGGCGCTCGGGGCCGTCATCGCCGCAGCCCTCTATGTCTTCGTTCCTGGAACGCCACCGATTGGGCTCGCGATCAGCGCCTTTGTTGGCGCCTTCGGTCTGCCGCGATGGGTCCTCGGTTTCTTGACGAAGCGGCGCCAGAAGAAATTCCTCAATGATCTGGCCAACGCCATCGACGTCATCGTGCGCGGTGTGAAATCCGGTCTACCGCTCAACGAATGTCTTGGGATCATTGCGCGCGAGAGTCCCGAACCGCTGCGCGCGGAGTTTCGTGAGGTTGTCGAGGAGCAGCGCGTCGGCGTGCCGCTCGGCGAGTGTTTCGAACGAATGATGACACGGATGCCGCTGCCCGAGGTACGCTTCTTTGCGATTGTAATTGCGATCCAGCAATCGGCGGGTGGTAACTTGTCCGAGGCACTTGGCAACCTCTCGGGGGTTTTGCGGGCTCGCAAGCAACTCGCAGCGAAGGTCGGAGCGCTGTCAGCTGAAGCGAAGGCTTCGGCGATCGTTCTCGGCGCGTTGCCGATCATCGTTGCAGGTCTCGTGTACTCATCCAATCCAACCTATCTGGAACCGCTTTGGACCGAACAAATGGGGCAGATCATGCTCGCCGGAGCTGCGTTCTGGATGATGTGCGGAATTCTGATCATGAAAAAGATGATCAACTTCAAGTATTGATCGGCGACTGACACAGCGTCGGTGGTGTTAACGAAGCATCGGGCCAAAGAGATGGGCGGATAGTGCCATGATGGATTATGTTCAACTAATCATTCAGCCGCAGATGCTGGTGACGATGGCGGCCGCTGTCGCAGCGTTCGCCACCGTGCTCACGATCGCAATGCCGATCCTGGATCGCGACCGGCTGAACCATCGCATGCGTGCGATGGCCACTGAGCGTGACAAAATGCGGGCCGCCCGCCTGGCGGAACTCAAGGTCTCTGGCGACGGCGGCCGATTGCGCCAAGACGCCCGCGGCATCGTTCGTAAGATCGTCGACCGATTGGATCTGCGATCGAAATTCGAAACGGAAGAGGTCAAGCAAAAGCTGAAAATGGCCGGCATGCGCGGCCAGGCTCCGCTCTACGGCTATGTCTTCTTCCGGTTGATCATGCCGCCGATCGTAGGCATTGCAGGATTGCTCTACGTCTTTGTCATCGCCAAACCGGATGAATTCACGCCGATGATGAAGTTTGGAATTCCCGCCGGCGCTGTCGGGCTTGGGTTCTACCTTCCGAACATGTTCATCGAAAACCTGATTCAACGCCGACAGCAGTCACTCAAGGATGCATTTCCGGATGCGCTGGATATGCTGTTGATCTGTGTGCAGTCAGGCATGTCGGTCGAAGCCGCTTTCGGCCGGGTTGCCAAGGAAGTTGGCAACCAGTCGATCGAGCTCGCCGAAGAATTCACGCTGACCACTGCCGAACTGGCCTATCTGCCTGAGCGTCGCATGGCCTATGAGAACCTCGGTAGCCGTACCGGCCTGGAAGGGATCAAGTCGGTGGCGACGGCCCTTGTCCAGGCAGAGTCCTACGGTACGCCGGTCGGTCAGGCGCTGCGCGTGATGGCCAAGGAGAACCGCGATCTGCGGATCACGGAAGCCGAGAAAAAGGCCGCGGCGCTGCCGCCTAAGTTGACCGTACCAATGATCGTTTTCTTCCTGCCGGTTCTGTTCGTCGTTCTGATCGGGCCAGCTGGTATGACAATCTCGAATCTGTAGAGGATCGACCGACCTCTCCGACGATACCAGGGGCCGCGCAATGCGCGGCCCCTTTTTTGTCGCCCGTAGCCCTGACGTCAGGCAACGATCGCTAGATCATCGTGCCTTGTATTGGAACCGCGACGGCGGTTGCAACATGAGGTGCAAAGATGATCGCCCTAAGAGGCTCGCTGTGAGTTATCAGGACGTTGTCCATTCGGTCCGGACGAGAGAAGCTGATGCTGCCGAATGGGCGTAGGCCACGAGTGCTTCGGTGCTGGACACAATCGACAAACAATCGACAACAAGGTTTTGGCGGGCGTGAATGCTTATGGCGGACTGCGGCCAACAAGACCCGGCAGCCAAAAGAAAAGGCCCGGGTGGTCCCGGGCCGAATTGCTGTTCCAGAATTGTTGCTCGCAGCAGGTTTTATTGTGTGGTCGAAGCCTTCGCTGCGTTGGCCTGCCGAAATGCGTCTTGTGACTGAGCAGGTTCGACGGCGCGTCGAAGCTGAAGCGGCGCGCTGCTGCCGGTGGCGGCGGACTCTGCGTTGCGTCCCTGCAGTTGCAGGACGAGGTTGAGGTTCTGGCGAACTTGCGGCCTGGCATTTGGCATCAGAGTTGCCTTGCGCAGCAGATTTTCCGCTGATTTCAGGTCGCCGTTGGCAGCGCGGGCCATGGCGAGATTGCTGAGCACCGTCGAATTGCCGGGCGCCAACTGGAGGGCCCGTTCGAAGTACGGCTGCGCCTGCTCATATTTGCCTTGTTTGGCAAGCGCTGTTCCGCGTGCCGAGACGACCCGCCAATCAGGATCACCCGGATTGTCGGCATGTGCCAGAAGCTTGTCCGCGAGCGCCAATTTGCCGGCAGACAGCGCGGCGCGGCCATAGGCGGCTGCGAAGTCGCGATCCTTGGAATGATGGGAGGCCGCTGTCCGATAGACCGCGAGCGCGCGGCTGGAGTGGCCGCTGTCCGACAAGCTTTGCGCGTAGTTCATCGCGATTGTTTTGTTGGTCGGGTCGCTGGCGTAGAGCTTGCTGTAGTAGTCAACGGCCGTGACCGGATCGCTGAAATCCTGGAGCGGGCGGATGTCCTCGCTGCCGGCCAGATTGAATGGATCAGCGCCGACACCGCCTTGCGCGCATGCGCCGAGCGTCAAGGCGGTTGCCAAGGCTGCGACGAGTCCGGGGAGCCTGCGGACGACTGCAGACTTGCGCGATGGATGGTCGATCATGATAGTCTCCCTGTGCGCATAGCAGCGCGATTCGGTAACTCCAGTTTCTGGGACAGTGCTCAACAAAACATTAATTGTCGCTTGCCAGATACAGGCGGAGCAATTGGTGTTGCCAGATCGACTGGCTTATAGATGCGAGGTTTTTATCTATGGCCGATGCAGGTTTTGAACGTCGCACGTCCGGCGATGTCTTCAGTGACGCAGGCGACGGCGCTGTACCGATTTTTTTGGTGCGAACGGCGCAGCAGCTGGACCGCCTGGCCAGTCTGACGGACGTACAGCGCGCGTGGATCAAAGCTTGTGATTTTGTGCCGTCAAAACGTCGACTTCTGATGCTTCCGGATGCACAGGGGCGCCTAGCGACGGTGCTGTTCGGTGTTGGTGAAGGATTGAACGGCCAGCCTTGCGGGCCGAGTGAGTACCTATTGGGCGATCTCGCGACGAAGCTGCCGGCTGGGCGCTATCGCTTGGGCGACGGTGTTGAAGATTCAACCGCTGCGGCGACCGCCTGGGGCCTGGGTGCCTATAGTTTCCCAACATACAAATCCCAGAGCAGGCACACCCAACGATCGCTGGCATTGGATGGCGATGTCGATGCCGCCAGAGTTCGTGCCGTTACGGATGCCGTTTGGCTGGGCCGCGACCTCATCAATACTCCGTCCAGTGATTTGGGGCCGGATCAATTGGAGGCGGCGGCGCGTCTCGTTGCGGAGCGTCACGGGGCGACCTGTAGCGCCATCGTCGGCGACCAGCTCTTGGTCGAGAATTTTCCGCTGATTCATGCCGTTGGCCGCGCCAGTGTTCGGCAACCGAGGCTGGTTGACATAACCTGGGGGCGGGCGGATGCGCCGCGGATTACTCTGGTCGGGAAGGGCATTTGTTTCGATACCGGTGGCCTCGACCTGAAACCGGCGAGTGCCATGCTGCTGATGAAGAAGGACATGGGTGGCGCGGCGACGGCGCTGGCATTGGCCGACATGATTATGGCGCTGGGCCTGGATGTGCGGTTGCGCCTGCTCCTGGCCGTCGCGGAAAACAGCGTGTCCGGAAACGCCTTTCGGCCGGGCGATGTCCTGTCGACACGCGCCGGTTATCAAGTCGAGATCGGCAACACCGACGCCGAAGGACGTCTGGTGCTGGCCGACGCCCTGACCTTGGCAGATGAAGACAAACCCGACCTGGTCGCGACATTTGCGACGCTAACAGGTGCCGCCAGAGTTGCGCTCGGACCGGACTTGCCGGCCATGTTTTCGACCGATCAGGGGGTTGCCGATCAGATCATGCGTGCCGGCAATCGTGTGGCGGATCCCGTTTGGGCGATGCCCTTCTGGCAGGGCTACGATAAGAATCTCGAACACGGTGTGGCGGACTTCAACAACGTCTCGGAAGGTCCGTTTGGTGGCTCCATCACGGCGGCATTGTTTCTGAAGCGATTTGTGCGTGATGCCCAGACGTATGTTCACTTTGACCTCTATGGTTGGCGCCAGGCCACAAGACCGCTGGGTCCCAAGGGCGGCGAACCGCACGTTGCCCGCACAATGTTGGAAGTGATCGAATCGATCGCCAGTGCACCGACGCACGACGGAGGCTCGTGACAATGACCGATGCGGCTGAGCCCGATCCCCGGAGACATGCTTACCGAGCGGACTTGGCGGCGGAGAAGCTGCGTGGTCGTGTTGAGGCGCTACGATTTGTCGAGCCTGAACGACGGCACGTGGCGTCGCCGACGGTGCCGGTCCGGCGGATGCCCGATCCGAATGCGCCGCTCGATACAGAAGCGCTCCTTGGTGAAGTCGTTCACGTTTACGAGGACGCGGCGGGTTGGTCATGGGTACAGCTTGAGCGCGATGGCTACGTCGGCTATTTGCCAAGCGATGGGCTGGGTGAGCTGGGCGCCACCGCGACGCATCGCGTGTCGTCGCCCCTCGTCATGGTCTATTCAAAGCCGAGTGCTCTTGCCGAACCTCTGATGCGGGCGCCGTACAATGCGCAGCTGGCAATCGCGGAGATGACCGGTGAATTTGCCCGCCTGGAGTCGGGTGGATACGTTGGCTGCCGCCACATTGCACCTCTTGCGACGGGCGAGCGTGACTTTGTCGAAGCCGCCTGCCGGTTCGTGAACGCACCCTATTTGTACGGCGGCAAGAGCGCCCTAGGAATCGATTGTTCCGGCCTGGTCCAAATAGTCTTGCAGGCGGCTGGCTATGAGGTGCCACGCGACAGTGACATGCAACAGGCGGAGATCTCTCCAAGCGTTGAAATTGGAGCCGACCTTGCGGGGTTGGAACGCGGAGATCTGGTCTTTTGGACCGGTCACGTCGGGATCATGCAGGATGCCACGATGATGGTTCATGCCAGTGCAACCAATATGTGCGTGGCGGTTGAAGCTGTTTGCGATGTCGCGGAACGCTCGCGGAAGGATGGTCCTGCTGTCGCAAGTGTCAGCCGGCCCAAGTCGTCGCTTCAACTCGCATCGACGCGTTGATGTGAGCGCGGAACGGCTCGGTTTCAGTATCCAGCGGCTCGATTGACAACGTTCTCAAGCTCGGCCCCGCTCTCCATGCTCGCGACATGGTTGATAAAGTAGCCGACGATGCTGTCCGTTGCACTTTCCGCGGCATTGTGAGGCGTGATGACAATGCGCGGGTGACTCCACAATGGACTTTCGGATGGCAGTGGCTCCTGCTCAAAAACGTCAAGGCTGGCGGCATGCAGTTCCCTTGCCTCCAACGCGGCAAGAATGTCAGTTTCAACCTGCAGTCCGCCGCGCCCTGCGTTGATGAGAACGGGACCACGCAGCCGAGGATGTCGGCCGGTCGTGGACAGCATCTTGAACAAATCACGGTTAAGAATGCCATGCGTGGCTGGTGTGAGCGGCAGCAGAACGACCAGCACATCTGTTTCGGCAAGGAATTCGTTGAGCTGTGCCTGGCCGGAAAAACCGACGACACCGTCGACGATCTTGGGAGTCCGCGTCCATCCGCGCACCTGATAGCCGATAACGTTCAGCGCCCGGGCCGCGGCTTCGCCCAGGACACCCAGCCCCATGATTCCGACACGAACTTCGTGGGCCGCGGGCTCCGGTAGATAGTTCCAGATTTTTCTGCGCTGCTGCTCTTGATATTCCAGTAGCCGACGGGTGTGGATCGAGGTTTGCAGCGTAATGTATTCGACCATGCGCTCGGTCAGGTCCGGGTCGACGTAGCGCACGACGGGCACGGCCGGAAGCTCGGGATCGCTGAACAAGTGATCAACGCCGGCGCCGACCGAAACGATCGACTTGAGGTTCGGAAACGTTTTGAGCACGCCGGGTTCGGGATGCCAGGCCAAGGCATGCTCGATATCGGCGGGATCGCCGGCGTCCGGCCACAGACGCGCATCGCGGTCTGTCACCTTGCTTTGCAGGGTCTTGTGGAAGTCATGGGCGCGGTCGCTGCCAATTACGAGAAAGGCCATCGGGCTGGGTCCTGGCTATCGGTTCGGCGGGTTGTCAATCGTTGATGATCGACGTGTCTGTCGTGGCCGTGAGGTTGAACGCGGCCGCCAGCAGTGCCCTCGTATACTCGGTTTGCGGCGCTGTGAAAATCCGCTCAGAGGAACCTTCTTCCATGACGAGACCGTTACGCATGACAATGACATGGTTCGACAGTGCGCGGACAACCTTGAGATCGTGACTGATGAAGAGATAGGCGAGGTCGCGGCGGCGCTGCAGGTCGCGAAGAAGGTCGACGATTTGGGCCTGTACACTCATGTCCAGAGCACTTGTCGGTTCGTCCAGCATGACGAACTTGGGTTCAAGAACCATCGCTCGCGCGATTGCTATGCGCTGACGCTGGCCGCCGGAGAACTCATGCGGATAGCGATCCTGGGTGTCCGGATCGAGGCCGACGTCGCGCAACGCAACGCCCACGGCTTCGCGGCGCTCGCCATAGGACAGCTCCGGGCGCTGAATCAGGAGGCCCTCCTCAATGATTTGGCCGACGGCGAGGCGCGGGCTCAGAGAACCGTAAGGGTCTTGAAACACGACCTGCATCTGCTTTCGCAGCGGACGCAGCTGGCGCGAGTTGAGCGCATCGATGCGGTCACCGATGTAAGCGATTGGCCCGCGCGAGGCGACCAGTCTGAGCAGGGCTAACCCCAGCGTCGTCTTGCCGGAGCCGGACTCGCCGACGACGCCAAGAGTCTGCCCTGCGCGCACCTTCAGCGAGATGCCGTCAACCGCCTTGACGTGATCCACCGTGCGCCTCAGGAGGCCGCGTTTGATCGGAAACCAGACCTTGAGATCTGTGGTTTCCATTACGACGGGCGCTGTGCGGTCCTCGCTCGGCGGATCACCTTTGGGTTCTGCTGACAGCAGGTGCTTCGTGTAATCATGTGTAGGGCGGTTGAAGACGTCGTCGATGGGGCCGTCTTCAACGATCTCACCTTCGCGCATGACGTAGACACGTTCTGCCATCTTCCGCACGATCCCAAGATCGTGCGTGATCAACAACATGGCCATACCGAGTTCGCGCTGTAGTTGCTGCAGCAGCTCGAGGATCTGTGCCTGGATCGTGACGTCCAGGGCGGTCGTCGGCTCATCGGCAATTAGCAACTCGGGTTCATTGGCCAGTGCGAGAGCGATCATGACACGCTGTCGCTGGCCGCCTGAGAGCTGATGTGGATAGGCGTTCAGACGCTTCTCAGGATCGCGAATGCCAACTTTGTTGAGCAGTTCGAGGACGGCACTTTGAATTGACGCAGGGTCCAGGCCGCGGTGAATGCTCAGCACTTCGCCGACCTGCTTCTCGATCGTGTGTAGTGGATTGAGCGAGGTCATCGGCTCTTGAAAAATGACAGAGATCCGCCGTCCGCGGATGCCGCGCATGGCGCGTTCGTCCAGGCCGAGAAGATCCTTGCCGTGAAAGAAGATCTCGCCACTGGGATGCGAAGCTGCGGGGTAGGGCAGCAGGCGCAATATCGATTGTGCGGAAACCGTCTTGCCTGAGCCGGACTCTCCGACGAGCGCCACCGTCTCGCCGCGGTTGATGGAGAATGACACGCTTCTGACGGCATGCGAGATCGCCCGTCCGGCGCGGAAATCGACCGAGAGGTTACGGACTTTGACGAGTGTTTCGGCGGGCCTTTGCATGATCCAACCCTCACTCACTCGAACGTCTTGCGCGGGTCGAGCGCATCGCGCACGGCCTCGCCGATGAAGACGAGCAGGCTGAGCAGTGACGCGACGGCAAAGAAAGCTGCCAGGCCCAGCCACGGTGCCTGCAGGTTTTCTTTGCCCTGCTTCAGCAACTCGCCGAGTGACGGCGAGCCGGGCGGCATGCCGAGACCGAGAAAGTCAAGGGCGGTGAGAGCCGTGATCGCGCCGGTGAGTTGAAACGGCAAGTAGGTGAGGGTCGCCACCATTGCGTTGGGCAGCAAATGCTTGAACATGATTGTCAGATTGGACAATCCCAGTGCACGCGCCGCCCGGATGTACTCGAAGTTGCGTCCGCGCAGGAATTCGGCCCGTACGACGCCAACCAGCGAGGTCCAGGAAAACGCCAGCATCACCAACAGCAGCGTCCAGAACCCGGGAATTAGAACGGATGAGATGATGATCAGGATATAGAGGTAGGGCATCGACGCCCAGATCTCGAGGAAGCGCTGGCCGATCAGGTCGGTCAGTCCGCCGAAATAACCTTGCAACGCTCCGACAATAATCCCGACGGCGGAAGCCAGGAGCGTCAGGATGAGACCAAACAGCACCGACAGGCGAAACCCGTAAATGATGCGTGCGACCACGTCCCGGCCCTGATCGTCGGTTCCGAGCCAGTTGGCATTTCCAAGGTCGCTGTACCGAGCAAGCTGGTCGGCGGGGACATCGCAGACAGCGGCATTGGTCGTCCACGGTGGTGGCGAGGGAAATCCGAGGCAGGCCCCCGAGCTCGATCTGCGCCGTGGATAGTCGTTGTTGATCGAGGTGTAGGAGTAGCGAATGAGCGGCCAGATCATCCAGCCGTTGGCCGAGATTTCTTCCTGAATCGTTGGTTCCTTGTAGTCCGTGACCGCGAGGAAGCCGCCAAATTTCTCTTCCGGATAGTCGATGAGAACCGGGAACAAGACCTCGCCCTTGTAGACGGCGATGATTGGTTTGTCGTTAGCGACGAATTCAGCGAAGAGTGTCAAAATGAACAATGAAAGGAAGAACCAGAGGCTGAACAAGCCGCGGCGATTAGAACGGAAACTCTGCCATCGGCGACGGCTGATCGGCGTAATGTGGAATTGCCGCCGGAGCCAAGACGTCGACGCTCGGTGGTCGGCCCGTGAGCGAACCGTATCGCTCTTATCTTCGACCTTGGCCTCCAAGATCTAGACCTCGCGGCTTTCGAAGTCGATCCGCGGATCGACGAGCGTGTAGATAAAGTCCGTGATGAGCTGCACCACCATGCCCAACATTGAAAAGATAAAGAGCGTGGCAAATACGACGGGGTAGTCACGATTGATGATGCTCTCGAAACCGAGCAGCCCGAGACCGGGCAAAGAAAAGATGGTTTCGATCAGCAGCGAACCGGAAAAGAATGCGAAGATAAAGGCTGATGGAAATCCTGCGATGATGATGAGCATCGCATTTCTGAAGATGTGCCCGTAGAGAATGCGATTCTCGGTCAGGCCCTTTGCGCGTGCCGTCAGCACATACTGCTTGCGAATTTCATCGATGAACGAATTCTTCGTCAGAAATGTCAACTGCGTGAAGGCACCGATGGCGAGGGCGATGAGCGGCAGTGTCAGGTGCCAGAAGTAGTCAGCAGCCTTGCCGATCAGGGACATCTGATCCCAGTTGTCGGATGTCAGGCCGCGGGTCGGAAACCATTGCACGAATGATCCGCCGGCGAACAGCACAAGCAGAAAAACGCCAACCATGAATCCCGGCAACGCATAACCAATCACCAGGGCTCCGCTTGTCCAGGTATCGAAGGGCTCGCCGTCGTGGACGGCCTTGCGTATGCCCAAGGGAATCGAAATCAGATAGGTCAGGATCACCATCCACAACCCGAGGGATATCGATACGGGCAGCTTCTCCCAGATCAACGCGAGGACGGGCGTATCGCGGTAGTAGCTGTTGCCGAAGTTGAATGTGAGGTAGTTCGTCATCATCAGGAGAAACCGCTCGTGGGCGGGCTTGTCGAAGCCGAATTGGCGTTCGAGTTCCTTGATGAATTCTGGGTCAAGGCCCTGCGCGCCGCGATACTTGGAGGTAATGTCCGAACCACCGGCAATCTGGCCGGACGCTGCCCCGGACAACCCGTCACCACCGCCACCAATGCGAGCGGTGGCGCCAACATCGCTGCCCGTCAGCTGGGCGATCACGCGTTCGACCGGGCCGCCCGGCGCGAATTGGATGATGACGAAGCTGATCATCATAATTCCGAACAAGGTCGGAATGATCAGGAGAAGCCGCTTAATGAGATAGGCTGCCATGCGTTCTCGAAGTGTGGCGCGAATTTACCGGTGTAACGTGAACGGCCGACGGCCGATCATTGCTTCAGTTTTGCCGCCTTTTCCGAGTCATACCACCACGTGTCGAGAATGCCACGGGCATACTTCGGCTTGACCTTCGGGCGATCGAATTTGTCCCAATAGGCTATATTGTGGGAAGCTTTGTACCAGTGCGGAACCCAGTAGTTGAAAGCACGCAGAACACGGTCCAGCGCCTTCACCGTGGTCTTCATGTCCTGGCGCGATTTCGCCGCGATGATCTTGTCGATCAGCGCATCGACCACAGGGTTCTTGATGCCGGGGAGGTTGCGGCTACCGTCGATATCCGCCGTTTTGGAGCTGAAGTAACTGCGAAGCTCGATGCCGGGCGTCTTGCTCATCACGTAGCGCTGAATGGCGATGTCGTAGTCGAAGGATTTGACCCGACGCTCGTATTGTGCGGAATCGATCGGACGGATCCGCGAGTCGATGCCCAAGGCGCGCAGGTTTTTGATGAACGGAGCGATGATGCGGTCGAAGGCACCCTCGACACGTATGAACTCAAACGATAGCGGTTCGCCGTCCGGGCCGACGCGTTTGCGGCTCTTCATTGTGTAGCCGGCTTCGCGCAGCAATTTGTCGGCCGCTCGCAGCAGTTTGCGGTCGCGGCCCGAGCCGTCCGACACAGGCGGCGTTTCAACGGTCTCGAAGACTGATTTCGGAAGCTGGTCGCGAAACGGCTCCAGGAGTGCGCGTTCATCGGCGCTCGGATTGCCCTCCGCCCGCATGTCAGAGTTTTCGAAATAGCTCCCGGTGCGCTTGTAGAGATCATAGAACAAATTTTTGTTCGACCACTCGAAATCGAAGGCATAGCCGAGTGCACGACGGACGCGGGGATCTGCGAATTTCTTGCGTCGCGTGTTGAGGAACCAGCCCTGCGTTCCCGACGGATTGGCATCGGCAAGGGTCAGCAGCTTGACCCGACCGTCTTTGATCGCTGGAAAGTTGTACTCGGTCGCCCATCGTTTGGACGTAAATTCTTCGCGCAGATCGTATTCGCCCGCGGAAAACCCGATGAAACTCGCGCCCCGATCCTGATAATAGTTGAACCGCAGCTCATCGAAGTTATGGCGGCCGACGTTCACGGGTAGGTCTTTGGCCCAATAATCATCTCGGCGCTTGTAGGTGACGTGGCTGTTAGGTTTGTGGTCCGCCAGCAGATACGGGCCAGAGCCGAGGGGCGCCTCGTCCAATGTGGTTTTTGCGAAATCGCGGTTCTCATAGTAGGCCTTCGAGAGGATCGACAGCCCGCCAACAGTCAGCGGCAGATCTCGCACCAGATCGCCTTGGAAGGTGTAGCGCACCGTATGCACGTCCAGCGCCTCGGCCTTGACGACGTCGCGAAGCAAGAAGCGATACTGAGGATGCCCCTTCGACTTCAGGATGTTGAAAGAGAACAGGACATCCTCTGCCGTTAGCGGTGTGCCGTCGGAGAATTTGGCCTCCTGGCGCATGTAGAATGTTACGGACTTCTTGTCGTCGGCGATCTCGACTTCTCGCGCGACAAGGCCGTAGGCTGCATCGGCCTCGTCGTTGGCGCCGGCCACAAGGGAATCGAACAGCAAGCCCAGCCCGGCCGCTGCATCGCCTTTAAGAATAAATGGATTGAAGCTGTCGAAGCTCAGGCTGCCGGACGTCGGCGTCGTCGACATGCGCCCACCTTTCGGGGCGTTGGGATTGACATAGTCAAAATGCTTGAAGTCGGGCGGGTATTTGAGGTCGCCGAAGACCGAAAGGCCGTGGCGCTTTTCCGCTGCCTGGGTGATCGATGAATGGATACTTGAGCACGCAAGCGCCAGCAAGAGCATGGACGCGAAGCCGAACCGAGTGCTTGGCATCAAGATCAGATACTCCTTTGCCCGTCTTTGCCACGGCGCCGACGCGATGACAAGTCCTAGGCGCTATGGATAGTGTCGTCACGTTACAAAGCTGTCATGCCGAATGCAAAGCAAGACCCAAATAAAAACACCCTGCCGTTGTATTCGGACAGGGTGCTGATAGACGTTCTGGTCAATCCATAACGGCAATGTCGACGGCGATCAGGTCACGATCATTGGCTCGGCAGGGCGGCTGGACTGTCGCTGAGAGAGCGCAGATAGGCGAGCACGTCGGCGATATCCTGCGGGTCCTTAAGACCGGCGAATGCCATTTTGGTGCCCTTCAGCCACTTCTTTGGCTTGTTCAGGAAGCGGGCCAGCGATTCGTAGTCCCACTTGCCACCAAGCCCGGCCATGGCCGTCGAGTATTTGAAGCCGTCAATTGCCGCCTTGTCGCGGTCGACGATATTCCAGAGGTTTGGTCCCAGGCCATTCTTGCCGCCTTGATTGGGCGTGTGGCATACCGTGCATTTCTTGAATACGCCCTGACCCGCATCGGGTTTTGACGTCGGCAGCAGCGTTGCGACTTTCGCGTAATCGAGGCCTTCTTTCGGCTTTGCCGCACCGGATGTCGATGTATTCGTTGATGCGACTTCCACCGGCAGCGTGTATCCGGGTTTGTGGTCCGCCTTGCCGTGGCTGCCCTCGGCGATCATTATGATTTCCTTGCCACCGAAGATGACCAGCAACGCCGACAGCACGGCTGCCGCAATCTTGTTGAATTCCCAGCTATCCATTAAGGAACGCTCCCTCGTAAAGAGCTGCGGATCTACGGCACGGCGGTGGGCCACCGTTCGTCGATTCAGGCTCAAAATCCCACCCGGACTATATGTCTTCGCCTGCCTCATGCAACTAGGCGTCCGGCCGAATTGGGGGCAGATTGGCGAGACCTATTGTCACCGATCCCCGAGTTGGTCCAAGAATACGACTGAATTCCAAAATCGTTTCAGAAAGTTATTCAGGTGCAAACTCTCATCGTCATTCCAGCGCGGTTGAAGGCCACACGTGTACCGCACAAGCCAATGGCGGACATTCATGGTGATCCCATGATCGTGCATTGCTGGCGCCGGGCGATGGCGGCGGAAGCCGGTCGCGTGGTGGTGGCGACAGATGCAGAGGTCATTGCAGACGCGGTTCGAACCGCCGGCGGTGAGGCGATTTTGACGCGAGAAGACCATGCATCCGGTTCCGATCGCGTTTTTGAGGCCGTCAGCAAGGTCGATCCAGACATCAATGCCGATCTGGTCGTCAATTTGCAGGGGGATCTGCCGTCCCTGGAACCTCGTCTGGTCAACGAATGTTTGGCTCCGCTGCAGGACCCTGACGTGCACATCGCGACAATCGCGGCGGAAATCACCGACGAGGAGGAACGCACGGCTCCGCATGTCGTCAAGGTCGTCGGCACACCGCGAGGCACGAGCGCGCCGGGCCGCTTGCGGGCACTCTATTTCACCCGCAGCACGGCTCCCTTTGGCGAAGGTCCCTTGTATCATCACATCGGGATCTACGCTTATCGACGCTCGGCCCTCGAACGGTTTGTCAGCTTGCGGCCATCGCCGCTGGAGCTGCGTGAGAATCTCGAGCAGTTGAGGGCGCTCGAGGATGGCATGCGGATCGACGTCGCACTCGTTGACACGGTGCCACTGGGTGTCGATACTCCAGCCGATTTGGAAAAGGCTCGGGCGCTGCTGGCCCGTTAGCGGCGGCGTTGCAGTGCACGTGACCAAACGAGGCCTGGCAACATCCCTCCAGATTGTGCAGCGTCCGTCTCAGGTTGTCAGATGAAATCCTGACATCCCGCTGCGGACGGGCATTCGTAAGATCAATCGCAGAAAGAAGTGCTCAGAGAATGTCAGACGCGACACGCGGTGTTCAACGCATCGCCTACCAAGGTGAAACAGGAGCTAATTCGCATGTCGCATGTGCCGAAGCGTTTCCGGATCTTGAAGCCCTACCTTGTCCGACGTTTGAAGATGCGGCCGCTGCGGTTAAGTCAGGTGACGCCAAGTATGCAATGATCCCGATCGAAAACACCTTGGCTGGTCGCGTGGCAGACGTTCACCATCTGCTGCCGAACGCGGATCTCTACATCGTTGGTGAGCACTTTCTACCGATCCATTTTCAACTGATGGCGCCGAAGGGCAGCAAGATTGATGCTGTCACAGACGTCTATAGTCACGTCCATGCGCTGGGCCAATGCCGCAGGATCATTCGCGAACTCAAGGCCATGGCACAGGTTTCCGGAGACACGGCCGGCGCCGCTCGCCAAGTCGCGGAGTGGGGAGACCCCACCAAGGCCGCGCTCGCGCCGCGCCTGGCTGCTGAGATCTATGGTCTCGATATCCTGGCGGAGGATGTCGAAGACGAGGCCCACAACACCACGCGCTTTGTCATCTTGGCTGGTGAGCCGGACGATGCCGACATTGACGATGGCCCCTGCGTCACGACGTTCATCTTCCGCGTCCGCAACGTTCCCGCGGCGCTCTATAAGGCCATGGGTGGGTTCGCGACAAATGGCGTCAACATGACCAAGTTGGAGAGCTATCAGATCGGCGGATCGTTCAATGCCACGGTCTTCTATGCGGATATCGAGGGCCACCCGTCGTCGCGGAATGTGCGTCTGGCACTTGAGGAGTTGTCCTTCTTTTCGTCGGAGCTGAATGTACTCGGTACCTATCGCGCGAGCCCGTTTCGCGAGAAGATTGCCGAGAAAGCGGCTGAGCGGATCGGCTAGCCTGGTCTTGCTTTGCCTTGCGCGGGTTGCCTGACCGGCGTCCCGAGACAAGTTTGTGAGAAGCCATCAGAAGCCAGCGCCAATTGGGCGAGCGAGGACATCATGAAACTGAAGGACAAAGTTGCCATTGTGACCGGCGCCGCCTCCGGCTTCGGGCAAGGGATTGCCGAACTCTATGCACAGAACGGGGCGCACGTCTGCGTTGCCGATATCAACGGCCAGGGCGCGCACGATGTTGCCAACGGGATCGGCAAAAGTGCCATACACTTCGCCGGCGACGTGTCCAATGGCGGCGATATCGATGCGATGGTCGCCCAGACCGTCGCGGCCTTTGGTGGCGTCGACATCATGGTCAACAATGCCGGCTACACGCACAAGAACCAGCCGATGCTGGATGTCAGCGAGGAGCAATTTGATCGCATCTTTGCAGTCAATGTTAAGGCCATCTTCCTTGCGGCGAGAGCTGTCGTTCCTGAGATGGAAAAGCGCGGTGGCGGATCGATCATAACGACGGCATCGACAGCCGGCGTGCGTCCTCGGCCGGGACTTGTCTGGTATAACAGTTCCAAGGGTGCGGCAATTGCCATGACAAAGTCGATGGCGATTGAGTTGGCGCCGAAGAAGATCCGGGTAAACGCGATCAATCCAGTTGCCGGCGATACGCCGATGCTGGCCGATTTCATGGGTGAAGATACGCCGGAAATACGCGAAAAGTTTATCGCATCCATTCCGCTCGGCCGATTTTCGCTGCCGTCGGACATCGCAAATGCCGCGCTGTTTCTGGCTGACCCCGCGTCGTCATTTCTTACCGGCCTGGCTGTTGAGGTCGACGGCGGGCGCTGCATTTAGGCTCTCGGACGGCCTGGGATTGGTCCGAGCCGCGCCGACATGAGACACTGGCGCTGGCGTGCGACAGCGTTATGTCATCGCGGATCCGCCGACAGGCACAATGGACAACGTCCTGGTAATTCACATCTAGGTTTTTTCCGCTTCGACTTTCAGGTTGGCGAGGCCCTTTTCGTATTGTTCGCCGACCCAGGTGTCGAACATCAACCCCATCCAGCGCATGATGGGGTTGTTACCGACATCGGTTTTGAAGCGCCAAGTTACGACCGTTGCCTCGCCGGATGGTCGAAAGTCGAACCCGGCTGTCGCCGTGCCCTGCTGCCCGAAATCGAGTGCGGTTTCGATACGTTGATCAGCGACACTTTCAGTAATTTCCTGGGAGCCCGTGCCAACGCTATCGAGGTCGCTTTGCCATTGCACTTT
>JBPCWB010000800.1:0-5747 GCA_051009955.1 Hyphomicrobiaceae bacterium
CGATGCTGATGCCGACGACCGTTTGGTTCGTGTCAAACGACGGTCGCGCGCAGCTCTCCAATGCCTTCTGCTGAGCCCTGCAGGACGTCGCCCACCTTAACCGGCCCGACTCCGGAAGGCGTTCCTGTCATGATGAGATCACCACCAGCCAATTCGAAATACTCGGATAGATAACTGATCATTTCCGGAATTTTCCAAATCATCTGGTTGAGATCGCCCTGCTGTCGAAGTTCTCCATTGATCGCCAGTTGGATCGCGCCGCTTTGCGGATGACCGATCTCTGAAGCAGGAACAATCGCGCTCATAGGGGCGGACCGCTCAAACGCTTTGCCGATCTCCCACGGTCGACCGAGCTTCTTCATCTCACCTTGCAGGTCGCGCCGCGTCATATCGAGGCCCAGGGCGTAACCGTAGACATGGTCCAATGCCTGCGCGACAGCTATGTTGCGGCCACCGCTCTTCAACGCGACCACGACCTCGATCTCGTGATGGACGTCGTCAGTATGGCTGGGATAGGGAAACTCTCCGGACGAGTCGGCGTTGTTCGGATTCTTCTGAAAAAAGAACGGCGGCTCTTTATCAGGATCATGTCCCATTTCAACGGCGTGGGCGGCATAGTTGCGCCCAATGCAGTAAATGCGCCGAACCGGGAAGCGGCGCGTGTCTCCGCGAACGGGATGGGAGATCTGTTTTGGCGATGCGATCACGAAGTCCATTTGGCCTCCAAGCGTTACGAGTGCTGTTGGTCGTTCATTTCAGTCCGCCGACGAAACCATCCAGCGTGGTAGGAAAATCAAAGTTGATTGCTCAGAAGTCCTTCTGACAGTCAATCCCTCGGAGCGATGCATCACAGACGCGCGCCGGCATAATACTCGACCCGTTTCTCCAATGCCCCGATGGCAGCAGAAAACCCGAGCGCGAAGACAAAGAGAATGAGCGTGAGTGCCCAAAATTCCTCCATCTGGAAATTCCGCGAAAACGTTTGAAACAAACGTCCGAGCGCCACGACTGCAACAAGCAGTTGACCAATCACCACACCCTTGACCGCACGTATCAGCCCCATCCGAATACCCGCCAGAATTTCCGGCAACGCGGCCCAGAACAGCACCTGGCTGTAGAGTTGCCAGGAACTCGCACCGAACGAGTGGCCCATTTCGGACAGTGACGGGCTGATATGGCGGACACCGGCATAGGTGTCCAAGGCAATGATCCAGATCGCGAACAACACCACGGTGACGATGATTGTCGTCTCACCAAGGCCGAACAGCAGCATCAAGACGGGCACCAGAGATGACAACGGAGCGCTTGCAAAGATGTTGACCCACATTCCGAGAATGCGGTTGGCCGCTTCAACACGACCCATCAAGAAGCCAATGGCGACGCCACCGACGATGGCAATAAACATGCCGATGCTGAACGACTTCAGAGATATCAGAGCCGCTTCGATGAAATCCGAACGTGTCGCGACGTGTGCGAGTTTGCCGAAGACCGCAGACAATGGCGGGAAGATGAACACCAGATTGAGCTGGCCGACGATTTCCCAAAGCATTGCCCAGATGAGCAACGAAAAAACTGCCGGAACGCGATAGCCGTAAAGTGTCATTGCACCACCTAGTCGAGATAACGCTTGAGGTTCTGCCAAATCTCCTCGACCGTATCGAGGTAATTCTTATCACGGCGGATTTCGTCGGGGCCGCCGTCGCGGCTGATTTCCGGCCGCACGATACTGTGGATGCGACCCGGGCGCGGCGACAGGATTACAATCTGATCGGATACATAGACCGCTTCTTCGATCGAGTGCGTAACGAAGATCACCGACTTCTTTTCAACTGACAGGAGTTGCAGCAGATCCTCCTGGAACTTCCGACGTGTCTGCTCATCCACGGCTGAAAACGGCTCGTCCATCAACAGGACATCGGCATCAACGGCCAATGCACGCGCCAGCCCGACACGCTGACGCATTCCACCGGAGAGCTCATGCGGATACTTCAGCTCAAATCCGCCCAGGCCGACTTCGGCGATATAGTGGCGGGCCTTATCCTCCCGAGCGGCTTTCGGTTCACCGCGCAGTTCGAGCCCAAAAGCAACATTGCGCAGGACGTTCGCCCAAGGCAGAAGTGCAAAATCCTGAAACACGAAGGCGCGTTCCGGACCCGGGGCTGTCACTTTCTGCCCTTTCACCAGCACATCACCAGCGCTCGGTTCGAGAAGCCCCGCGATGATCTTCAGCAATGTCGTCTTGCCGCAACCGCTTGGGCCAAGCAGCGTCGTCATCTGCCCGGCTGGGAAACCGAGATTGATCGAGTCCAACGCGTGGACGTCGCCATTGTAGATCTTGCTGATGCCCTTGACCTCGACGATGTTCTGGGCGCTATCAGCGGTTTTGATCCCGGTAGGTTGCAGGACCTCGGCGGTGGATGCAGACATTACAGCGCGCCCTTCTTTTCGGGTCGGAAGAACTTGATCTCAGCCGTCTCCAGGAGGCCGACGGTGATCGCGGAGAAGACAATGACCGACAGCACAGCTGCATACATCTCAGCGTATTCTGCAACTGAACGGTGATAGGTGATCAGGTCGCCGATGCCCGTCGGTGTAATCAACAACTCCGCCAGGATGACGCCAATAAATCCGGCGGCAACCCCAAGGCGCAGACCGGCAAAAATGACGGGGCTGGCGTTCGGGATGATGACCTTCCAGATCTGCTGCATCCTGGTGCCCTGAAAGGATTGGCACATCTGGACCAGAGTCGGGCTGGCATTGCGAACCGCCTTATAGGCGTTGAGCACGATGATCGGCAGCGCCAGGATGATGACGGCGACGATCTTTGCGGCAAGTCCGATCCCGTAGACAAATGTAATGAGCGGTATCAGCGCTGCAACCGGCGCCGCCTGTAGGACGACGAATATTGGCTCCCAGAACCACTGAAAGCGGGGCCGCAATCCCATCATGACACCAAGTACAATGCCGAATGTTGCGGACAACCCGACTCCGATAATCAAGGGCTGCAGTGTATTGATGTAGGCCTTGATCATGCTGCCATTTGCAATCATCTGGACCATGGCGACCATCGTCTCGGAAAATCGCGGAAAGGCCACGCTGATGGGAATCAATCCACCAATTTCCCAAAGCCCAAATAACGCCAGCACCGACAACGTGCGGTACAGGTACGTCCGCCACGAAAGAGACAGACCGCCGGCAGTTACCGGCAGATTGGCAGCAGCCTCGGTGTTGCCGCCAGTCGCGGACTTTTGCATCGCATTGGCTCCAGTGCGCAACGGATCTCGCGGGCGGTTCCTGGTCAGTGTTCAGGAGTCGACCGCTTTTGGCCCAGGACGATCTGCGCCCGACAAGGCAGGCGCAGACGGTCGCTCGACAGACAGTTCGCGGAACTACTTCTTGCCGACTTTTGCCAGCGCTCGCTCGAGCGGAGCAAAGTACCAGAAGTCTTCCACCTTGAACGTGCTCGGATCGCCCTTGAGCGTCCCAGACGTGCTGTAGAACTCGAAGTCTTGTTTGACGGCGCTGGCTCCACCACCATTCTGCGGATAGAGGTTGATTTCGACCCCCTGTGCGAATGATGGAAGGATTTCGTCGACGTCTTCTTTCTCGAGATTCGGCAGCACTTTATACTTGTCTCGCAATGCCACAACCGACTTCGGATCAGCATTAATTTCGCGCCAGACACCAAGCAGCTCTTCCATCAGGACATCGACGGCTTTGCTCTGCTTCTGCAACCAATTGACATTGGCATACAGTGCCTCGTCGCTCGCTTCGATCTTGGGCAGAGGCAGAAACACGAACTGACCTGGCGCCTTCTTCTCAAGCAAGCGTCGGCGCTCAAAATCAACGATTGATACTTTGAGGCGGCCCTGCATCAGGGCACCGGCGCGGACTGCCGAACCTGGCACATAGCTGACCGTGCGATACTTGATGCCGTTCTTTTTGGCCATCAGCTGCATGATCGCCTCGGTGCCGGATCCGCGTCCATGCACACCGACATCTGCGCCGTCCAGTTCCTTCCAAGTCTTGTAGAACTTGCCATTGACGACTGGATAAAAGCGCAGTTGCGATAGCTGGTAAAACATTCGGATCGGTGCTTTGACCTTCTGAATGAGCGCATACGGTGTTCCCACGCCGATGTCGGCCTGGCCACTGACCACCGCTTGTGCTGCAATATCTTCCGACTGCAGGTAGCTGACCTTGACTTTGACGCCACGCGCCTCGGCGCGCTTCACGGCAATCATGAAATTTGTCATGTCGGGGCCGGGGATATCGCCAAATGCGACGTGCATCGAACCCAAGTTCTGGGCTGATACCGACATGGCGGATAGCCCGAACAGCACTGATGTCGACAATCCAATTGAGACGAATTTGACCCTGTCCAGATGAAGCATCGTCTTCTCCCCATTCGTTTCTCTATTTGCGCGCCGTCAGTCCGCCAACCGGCGTCGCCAGCGCTGATGTCTACGAACTAAGTTATGAAGTCCTACTGGTCTCCTTTCCCTGAGTCAGTGGCAAGCGATGTACACTTGCCAGAAGCGGCAGTTCAATTCGGCGCGGAAGTTTCATCAACGACGAAATTGACCAATTCGCCGACATGCTCGATCGAACAGCGGACCTCATCGCCGTCGCGGAGAAACTGCGGTGGGTCCATGGCGTATCCGACACCTGACGGTGTGCCCGTCGCGATCACATCGCCAGGTTCCAAGGTGAGACCCTGCGACAGCGATTCGATCAGTGTCGGAATGTCGAAAATCATATCGCGGGTGCTGCCGTTCTGACGCGGCTTTCCGTTGACCCATAACTGAATGGCCAACTTGTGCGCATCTGGCACCTCGTCGGCGGTGACGATATGCGGTCCCATCGGACAGGACGTGTCAAACGACTTGCCTTTGAAGAATTGACCGCCGTGGCGGCGCTGCACATCGCGCGCTGATACATCATTCACAATGGTGTAACCGAAGATATATTCATGTGCCTGGTCCGCAGCGATGTCCCGACCGGTCCGGCCGATGATCACCGCAAGTTCGACCTCATAATCGATCCTGTCGGAAAACTGCCCGTCGACCCGTATTGCGGCACCTGGACCAATAATTGCCGATGGCGGCTTGGTAAAAAAGATAGGGTTTTCGGGCAACGCGGCATCTATGTTTTGGGCGCGGTTGCCCTCTGCGACATGCTCTGCGTAGTTCTTGCCGACACAGAAGACGTTCTTCGCAGTGCGCGGGATCGGGGCGACCAAGGTGACATCGGATGCGTGCACGATGGCGTCTGCGCTGAATTCGTCGCCTTCGCCGCTCAATACAAGCTGACATGCCTGGAGAAACGGATCGCCCAGCTGAATGAGGTCGTGCAGGGTCTTGTGCGCGGATGGATTATATTGAAAAGCGAGGTGCTGTGCTGCGTTGCCTAGGGCAATGGGCAGGTCAATGATCGCGTCCTGGCTCAATATCAAACCGGGCCTTATTGATCCACCGGTATCAAAACTGACGAAACGCACAGCATGCCTCCGCGCAAATTCTGTCGGTCCAACTTGTGATCGCAATTCATCAAAATGCGAGAGTCGTTGTGCTACGACCGGTTCTCCAAAACCGCCTGCTCTCAGCAATGCAATTTCGAAAACCTCCGGAACTCGCAGTTGTCAACTATATGTTATCCGCGCGATAACAGAGAAGTGAAATCTGAGCCCAATACTGGAATTGGTTGCATGCAGGATGAGCAGACACTCGCACGTGTGCGGGCCTACA
>JBPCWB010000801.1:0-9893 GCA_051009955.1 Hyphomicrobiaceae bacterium
GCAGCAAGATGATCTACGAGCTGTCGGGCGGGATGCAGCAGCGTGTGGCGCTGGCGCGATGTCTTGCCAATGACCCCGACGTCATTCTTATGGACGAGCCATTGGGGGCTCTCGACGCCTTGACCAGAGAGAAGATGCAGGGGCTGGTTCTCGAACTCTGGAAGGAAACAGGCAAGACCATCATCCTGATTACGCACTCCGTCGAGGAAGCGCTGCTTCTTGGTGAGCGTCTGATCGTGATGGCACCAAGACCCGGGCGGATCCATAAGGAATATCGGTTGCCATTTGCTGAACTCGGTGTTGGTGCGGATCTACGCGAAGTCAAAAAGCATGCGGACTTTGGTCCGTGCCGCGAAGAGATTCTGGGCATGATCTGGGATATGGAAGAAGAAATCATGGGCCGGCAGGACGCATAACGATGGATCTCCTGGGAGCGCTTGGGCTGCGCAAGTCCAGTTTCGTAGAACGTAAGACCGTGACGTTCGGTGACGAGAGCGCCGTTGTTTCGAACCGTCTGGCGTCAATTATTTCTGTGCTCTCAATATTTCTGTTGTGGGGCGTATTTACTGGTTCGAAGTGGTCCCCTATTCACGCTCCGGCGCCGTTCGTTGGGACGACCGAATTTACGTATACCGTCAAGAATGAAGCCGGTGAGACAGATACTGCGAAGGTCAGCGTCGCAGTCGTGCCGCGGGGCACCGCGCCGCCCAAGAAACCGGATGCAGGCGATACGTCAGGCCTCGCTGTCGAAGATTTCCGAGCAACGAACGTGCGCATCAGCGCATCGGTGCGGGTTCTGAGCAATGACGCCAACAAGGGTAAGGGGCTGACGATCGTCGCTGTGAACGATCAGCCCATCGCAACGCGTGGGCAGTTGTCGGTCGACAATGGTGTGGTCGTTCTGACGCCCGGAAAAACGCTGCTATTCAAGCCAAACCTAGGTTGGCAAACGGATCCGATTTATCTGCCGCCTCCGGAAGCCGTCGTCGATCGATTCATCGAGATATGGGGATCTGGTTATCGTAATTCGACGTTGGGCGAACATGTCGGCTATTCGCTGTTTCGCGTGATTGTCGGTTTTCTTGCCGGCAGCCTCGTTGGCATTCCGCTCGGTTTTGCCATGGGTCTCAACAGCTGGGTTCGAGGTTGGTTCGACCCGATCGTCGAGTTCATGCGTCCGGTCCCACCGCTGGCCCTGATACCGCTCGTGATTATCTGGGCGGGTATCGGCGAGACTGCGAAAATCATTCTGCTGTTTCTCGCCGCGCTCTGGATCATGGCGATTGGGGCGCGGGCCGGCGTGTCCGGTGTCAGTATTCAGAAAGTTCATGCTGCCTACAGTCTCGGCGCGTCCAAGTGGCAGATCCTGACGCGCGTGATTTTTCCGAATGCATTGCCTGAAATATTTACCGCAGCGCGCGTCGCGATGGGCGTGTGTTGGGGGACGGTCGTGGCTGCAGAACTGGTTGCTGCCGAAAAGGGCTCCGGCATGATGATCATGGTCGCATCGAAATTCCAGCTCACCGATATCGTCATTATGGGCATCATTGTGATCGGAGTCATTGGTTATTCGATCGACATTCTCATGCGCCGCCTGGAGCGCTGGCTTGTGCCATGGAAGGGCCGCAGCTGATGGCATTGCGCGTGTCGCCTCGGGCCTGTTCCTGAATGCGGGTCGGCGCGTGCCGGCTTTGGCTTGTCAATCAGATGTTCCCCGGGGACGACAAACGCCGTAGCTCATCGCTGCGCGATTGTCTTGATAGATGCGGTGGCTAAAACGGCCGCCGCTCGCAACGCGGATCCAGTCTTTCCGGCCGTTGAGTTGGATGACGATGGAGTTTTCATTCCAAACCACTCCGTGTTGAGCTTTCGGCTCGTCAGCGAATTTTAGCTCAGCGACCCGCCCCTGCATCGAGATAATGAACGGCGAAGTCCGTATGTCGGTCCTGCCTGCGCAACCCACGTGAATGTTTCGGCAAAAGACCGATAGCGTGGGCGTGCAGACGAAGGATTGGTTCTGCGCCCGGGTGGCGTCCGTCAAAAACATGATTCCAAGGACTGGCAAGGAGAGGACACGGGCGACCGTCATGGCCAACCAGCCTGGTTTCAAATTGCGACTTGTGCAGTGCGTCCAATCCCGCATGGAACTCACCGCAACGGGTTCAGTTTTCGAATCTGGCGACGAATCTTACGCGTCCCGCGCCTGATCGTGCGGCCGGTCCGTTTGACGGGCTGTGTCACGGACCGTTGGATAATATCTGCGCGCCGCAGTCTGCGCACCGGGTCGATTACGAGCCGGCGCCCGACGAATGGGAACGCCCGCGCAGCAGTCAGCCCCGGTATCAGGCCGGCCGTGAACTTGATGGGTGCCGAAAGAACTCCGGCCACACTGGTGTGCATAATCCAGCCGCGTCTCGTGTGACGTCTGCAGCTGAATGTCCTTGTGCAGATTTCGACTTCACCCTCATGCAGCAGCACCAAAGTCTCACCCTGCGGGCTGACGTAGACGTCGAATACAGTGCCGCGCACTCCGATTGTCGCGACAGGCGTTTCAATGCGGTACGACTCGCTGTTGGTGAGGCCGGTAATGAAGCGAAATGTTCCGGCAAGAAGACTGACGACGACCGACGTATTCTTCTTGTTTTCGCCGAGGACGAATTCATCAAGGCGGATGCGAGCACCGGGTCCCACGGCAAGTTTGGTGTCATCATCCAGCTTGAGTTCTGCGCGCCCCTTTTTCTCGGTCAGTAGAACTTCATTGCGGTGGACCCGCGTGCCTTTGCGCAGTCGCCGTTTGTCCTCTGCGAGGATGCCGGTGACACGCCGCCTCACGGAGATGGTCGTTCCAACCGGTGACTTTTCGACGGCGGTTTCGGCCGCCAAAGCTGGTGTAGAAATCCCCCCAATGCCGATCGCCAATGCCAGCGCCGTAATCCAAGCGCAGACAACTGTCTTTGGAGCGATCCAAGACTCTAACGCGCCAGCCGAATGCATGATAAATCTCACTCAAAAAATCAGCTTGCGTCATGGCCACAAGACGAGGTCAGAGGCATTCTTGAACGTACGCATGGCGCAACTCGTCTAGAGTTCTGCGAGTTGGTGTTTCGGATGTCAACAATAGTTATGCCGGCGTGCCAACGACGTGACTTGGGTCAGTCTGTCGAGGCGTTGGATAGTGCAGGCCGCGCTGGCCGGACAATTCTCGGTTCGGACGCTTCGGGATTTCGACGGCGGGGAAACCGACAAGCTTGTCATCCTCAATCCATTTGCGATCGTCGCCGTAAAGCGCGGCAATGAGATATGCTTCCAGGCGTTGTCTGGTTTCACTGTGATCTGGCGAAAGGGCGAGATTGCTTAATTCCTGCCGGTCGTTGTCGAGGTCGAAAAGATGCACGACGTTGCCGCAAGGATACCAGATGAGCTTGAAGCGCCCGTCAGTGACCATACGTGTTGCGTTGATGCCTTCGAGGGCTTCGCAATAGTGCACATTGCGCGGCTGGTCGGTTATCATTGAGCGGCCGCTACACGTCTCGGGAACGGGAATGTCACAGAGGTCGAGTAATGTCGGCATGATGTCCTGCAGGCCGACAGGGCGTTCGTCGACACGATGGTGACCGACACGTTCGTCGCCTGCGGTCCCAACCAGAATCATCGGTACGCACGCGGACCCCTCGTACATGAAGCGTTTGGCATACAGGCCATGGTCGCCGAGCAAATCACCATGGTCGCTGGTGAACAAGATGATCGAATCGTCGAGAATTTCTTCTTCCCGTAGTGTGCCGATGACAGTGCGCAACTGATGATCAATATGTGTGCACTGGGCATAAAAGGCCCGGCGGGCATCGGCGAGTTCATCTGGCTTGAGGTCCGCCCAAAAGTTGACGACCTCCTGCAACGCAGATGGAAGTGTTTCTCGATCTTTCGCCCAGTCGCCGAACACCGGCGGGTCAACGTGGCGTCGCGCATAACGATCGAAGTAGTGCTGCAGCGGCACAATCGGTGGGTGGGGATATATGTACGACAAGTGCCAGAACGCCGGTCGTGTCGGGTCACGACGTTTGATTGTCCGGCACATTTGTTCGCTGGCCCAATTGGTGGCATGACAGCGCTCGGGCAGGTGCCAAGGCCGCCAACCATATTCGTTATTCGACATGCCATGCATGTAGCCCTGACCGGGATAGCCTTGGTCAGCGAGATAAATCGCGTAATCGTCTGGCCCGCCGAGATGTTCGCGGCCTTCCTCCGACAGGATCACGTCATCGAAGCCGATGCGGTTTCGTGGTGGATAGACATGCAACTTGCCAACCGCCGTCGCCTGGTAGCCGGCGTCACGAAATGTCTGGGCGATTGTCGGCAGATCCGGCATCTGAAGCGCCGGTTGGAATTGACGATCGCCATGGATTTCGGGGCTTGTGCCGGTCATCATGGAGCGTCGCGCCGGTATGCAAATTGGGCATTCCGAATAGGCCCGCGAGAACCGCGTTCCGTTGGCCGCCAGTTGATCAAGCGTCGGTGTCTCGATGACGTCGTGACCTGCTGCACCAAGTAAACCACCAGGCCATTGGTCGACGCTCACAAAGAGTACGTTCGGTCGTGTCCGTTCGCTGGCGGCTGGTGACTGTGGCATTGGCTACTCTCCTGATACACGTCATGACCGATGTCATGCCTCGCGAGCGCAAGCTTGCAGCGAGATGGGTTGCATCTTGAGGGCTCGGCAGACAAATGCAAGTATGTCAGTGACTGGTCTGAGGCGGCCCATAAGAAGAAGCCACGTGCAGACCGGCTCTTCGATCGATTTCTTCATCGAATTTGACAAGGAGGAACCGCTATGAAACGCGCACTCGCCCTGGCTCTCGCGCTGGCTTTGCCGGCACTGACTCCGGCACAGGCGGCCTGGCCGGAAAAACCAATCAAGGTTGTCGTGCCTTTTAAAGCCGGTGGCACATCTGACCAGACAGCGCGGATCTTTCAGGCCGCCATCAAGGAAAACAATCTTCTGCCGCAGCCAATCACGATCATTAATGTCGGCGGACACTATTCGATCGGTTCGCGCCAGATCATGGAATCTGCACCGGACGGCTATTCGTTCCTGCTGATTCACATCGCGCTGATGGGTGGCGAAGGGTCCGGCACAATGAATTTCGGCTGGCGGAATTACGAGCCGGTAGCCGCCACCGGGGAGTTTTGCGTCTTGCCAATGGTGCGCAAGGACAGCGGCATCAAATCGGTGAAGGAACTTCTTGATCAAGCCAAAGCGAAGCCCGATTCGTTGATCTTTGGCGCAAACCTTGGCGCGATCAATCACATGGCCGGGATCATGATGGAACAGGCCGCGCCGGGTTCCAAATTCCGTTTTGTTCAAATCGGTGGGGGTACGGCGAACTTCACGGCGCTCACTGGCGCACAAACCAACACGACGGTTCTTTCCGGCGCTGAGGTGATCAAATTCACGCTGCTGCCGGACGGTTCGGACAACCCGGAATCGCAAATCAAACCGTTGGCTTACACGGGCAGCCAGCGCATCCCGGAATTGAAGCATCTCCCGACGATGAAGGAACTGGGTTACGACGTCGACTTCTGCATCAAGAGCTGGTGGTTTGCACCGAAAGGAACGCCAAAGGCTGCCGTTGATGGCTTTGCAAGCGCACTGAAAAAGGCCGCCGATACGAAGCGCGTCACGGAATTCTGGAAGAAACGCGTCTTCACCCATGTCGTGCTGACCGGTGACGACTTTGCCAAGGACCTCGCGGACACCTGGAAGCGCATCGAGCCGATCGCCAAACTGGCAAAGAAGAAGTAGGTGCTTCGTAGCGGTTCGGTGCCTTACGACGCAAGCCGGATCGCCCTGTCGTTGCAACGGAGGCCCGGACCAGTTTGCAGCCGGGCCTCCATTCGCTGACCGAATCCGCCTGGCCATTCCTCGAAAAGCATTGGTCATCTATGTCGAGATCCGCACGCGCTGAAGTCATTGTCAGCCTCATCATCATTGCGATCTGCGCGGCTGTTCTTTACGAGTCCCTCGGTTTGCCGCCCGGCAGTTTCGAGCCTCTCGGTCCGGCTCCCGTGCCACAGGCGACTGCCGGTCTCATCATCTTTTTGTCCGGTCTGGTGATCGTCACCGCTTTCCGCCGAGGCACGGACCCCGCGGATTCGGAGGTTGAGCAACCGGTTTCCGCCTTGTTCTTGTTTGTGTTGACGGCAATTTACGTGGCTCTGTTGCACAGCAGAAAAGTCGATTTCGGAGTGCTGACGGCAGTTTTCCTTGTGATCGCGATCTTGGGTTTGGAGCGCTTCCGCGCCGGCGCGTTGCTGCCGGCTGCCATAACCGGTGCGATGATCGGGTTCGGCTGCAAGTTTCTCTTCACGCAGGTCTTTGTTGTGGACCTCCCGTCTTGGTGATCGCTGCGATCTGATACTCTCGACGTTAAAGGACAACGGAAATGCAGCCACTGCTCGACGCCTTTATCGCGATCTTGACGCCGTGGCCGATGTTTCTGCTGGTCCTTGGGACATCTCTCGGCATCTTTGTCGGAGCCATTCCGGGGCTCACTGGCGCAATGCTGATTGCGCTGACGTTGCCGCTAACTTTTTACATGCAGCCATTCAACGCCGTCGTGCTGCTAGTGGGGATGTATGTTGGCGCCATATCAGGCGGCCTGATTACCGCGACCCTGCTGCGCATGCCTGGCACACCGTCGAACGTCATGACGACCTTCGACGGATATCCGATGGCCCGCGCCGGCCGTCCGGGACGGGCTCTCGGGCTCGGCATAACGTCGTCATTCATCGGCGGCGTCGTTGCCGCTGTGGCACTCGTCACCGTGACCAAGCCGCTGTCGATCCTGGCGACACGCTTCGGCCCATTCGAATATTTCACACTGATTATGATGGCGATGGTGCTGATCGCGTCGGTCAGTGAGGGGTCCGTGGTCAAGGGCCTGATCTCCGGCTTCCTTGGTATGTTGGCCTCCATGCCCGGTGTTGATCCCGCCGTCGGCGTTCCGCGCCTGACGTGGGATTGGTACATGCTCAACGGCGGTCTCAAACTGCTGCCAGTCCTGATTGGCGTGTTTGCCGTGAGCCAGATCATCGCCGATTGCTTGCAGCTCAATCGCGAGGCCGAGCGCGCCGAATTCTCGATGCGCGGCATCCTAATGAGCGTCGGCGATTTCATGCGCCACCTGGGTAATATGCTGCGCTCCGCACTGATTGGGACATGGGTCGGCATATTGCCGGGAATCGGAGCTTCGATAGGTTCGATCATTGCCTACACGACGCAAAAGAACATCTCGAAAAAGCCAGAGGAATTCGGCAAGGGATCCGAGGAAGGGATCGTTGCTTCCGAAGCGGCCAATAACGCGACGGTTGGCGGTGCACTCATTCCACTCATCGCGATGGGCATTCCCGGTTCGGTGATCGACGCGATCTTGATCGGCGCATTGATGATTCACGCCATCCAACCGGGGCCGACGTTGTTCATCACGAACGCCGACATCGTGTATGGCATGATGGCCGCCTATATTCTCGCGAATGTTCTGATGTGGGTCTTGATGACGGGATTGGTGGGCTGGATTGCCAAGCTCATGTATCTGCCGCGTTCCTTCGTGCTGCCGGTCGTCATGGTGTTCTGCGTGCTCGGCAGTTTCGCGCTAGACAACACCATGTTCGACGTATGGGTGATGCTGATCTTCGGCGTCATTGGTTTCCTGCTTGAGCGCGGTCGGTTCCCACTTGGCCCCTTCGTCATCGGCTTCGTTCTCGCCCCCCTCGCTGAACAAAAGCTGCGTAGCGGTCTCATGATGACGGCCGGCGATCCATCGCCCATCTTTACGTCACCGTTGCCGCTGACATTCACTCTGATTGCGATCGTGCTGTTGATCTGGCCGTTCTGGCGTGAGCGCCAATTGGCCAAGCGCAATTCCGTCGATACGTCCGTCGAATGAAGCCAGTTAGTCTTGCGACGCCGGCAACCAGATACGCTGGGTTAATCAAGGAGGATCGCGATGCGGGTTTTGTTTTTGCTGTTCGATAGTCTGAACCGCCGCGCGCTGTCGACCTACGGTGGTCAGATTCCGACGCCGAACTTTGATCGCCTGGCGGAACGCGCCGTCACCTTCGATACGCACTACATTGGATCAATGCCCTGCATGCCGGCCCGACGTGATCTTCACACAGGTCGTCTGTGCTTTATGCATCGCAGTTGGGGGCCGCTGGAACCATTTGACGACAGCTTTCCAGTCATCCTGAGGAAGAACGGTCAATATACGCATCTGGTTTCGGACCACTATCATTACTTCGAGGATGGCGGCGCAACTTATCACTCGCGCTACACTACCTGGGACTATATCCGTGGCCAGGAAGCCGACCCCTGGGTCGCAATGGTCAAGCCGCCGATCGAGCGTTTTCGCGAAGACTTTCATCCGGTCCAGTTTGAAGATCATCGCGACGGTTATCGTCTTCAAGGGATGCTCAATCGCGAACGCTTCGTCGAGGAAGCAGATTTTCCGAGCGTCAAATGCTTCGATTCGACGCTGCAGTTCCTTGCCGACAATGGTTCGGAAGACAATTGGCTCGTCCATCTTGAAACGTTTGATCCGCACGAACCATTTGTGGCACCGAAAAAGTACCGCGATATGTTCACCAGTGGCTACAACGGTCCGACCCTCGACTGGCCACGCTACCGCAAAGTGGAAGAAACCGCACTGGAGGTTTCCGAACTCAAGGCAAATTATGCCGCGCTGGTTGCCCTGTGCGACGCCCAGCTCGGCCGCCTGCTGGATGACTTTGATGCCAACGACCGTTGGAGCGACACGGCACTGGTACTGACAACGGATCACGGTTTCATGCTGTCCGAGCATGATTGGTGGGCGAAGAACCGCATGCCGTTCTATAACGAAGTCGCAAACATCCCATTGTTTATCTATCACCCGTCACATGCCGACCGCGCCGGCCAGCGGGTTGGAGCGTTGACGCAAACCACTGACATCATGCCGACGTTGCTGGATATGTTTGGACTTGAGCCCGGCGCACACGTGACTGGTCAGTCCCTGTTGCCATTGCTGGCCGGCACGCGCGACAAAGTCCGCGATTTCGCCCTCTATGGCATCTTCGGCGGCGCCATCAACGCGACAGACGGGCGTTACACCTACTTCCGGTATCCGGAGCGCATGGAATCCCATGACCTGTATGAATACACGCTGATGCCCACCCACAACACGAGCTTCTTTCAGATCAAAGAGCTCGAAAATGCCGTCTTGCATCGCGGGTTCGACTTCACAAAGGGGGCACCTCTACTCAAGATTCCAGCCCTGCCGGATGCCAAACGTTCACCAACACAGGGCGGCTTCGGTGAGACCCGGACGGTACTCTATGACCTGGACGCCGATCCCCATCAGTTGACTCCGGTCGACGCCGCAGACATTGAGGCACGGTTCTGCGAGGCGGTTGTCGCGGACATGAAGCAGCATGATGCGCCGACTGAGTTATACGAGCGGTTTCAGCTCAACTGCGATGGATCATAAATCGCGGGCGACACGAAATCCGACGTGACCAGTGCCGGAATCGGGTGGCGCGGATGAACGGGCCGAGACGCGATATCGAAAACAGTAACTGGCGTGACACAGATACGAGCCGCCGCGCATGACCCGGTTTTCACCGCGGGTCGGACCTTTCGGATTATCGAATGTTGCGGTTGCATGATAGCTCGGATGGAACCAGTCGGAGCACCATTCCCACGCATTACCGACCATATTGTAGAGACCAAAGGCATTCGGTGAGAAGCTATCAACGGGGGCGGTGCCTACATAGCCGTCCTCACCGGTATTGTGACTTGGGAATTCGCCCTGCCAGATGTTGCATTGATGCTGCCCGCCGACGACCAATTCATCGCCCCA
>JBPCWB010000802.1:0-5193 GCA_051009955.1 Hyphomicrobiaceae bacterium
TTGAAGCGCTGCTTCTGGAGTTCCTGTCTGACTTCACGATTTCGATTCCTGAGCGCGGAACCGTTCGGGCTGAGCTCGAGCCTGTCGTCATCCTCACGTCGAACCGTACGCGGGAACTGCACGAAGCTTTGCGTCGGCGCTGTGTCTACCATTGGATCGAATATCCGAGTGCGGCACGCGAGGCCGAGATCGTCATGATGCGTGCCAGTAGCGTAGCGTCCGAGACCGCCGCGGGGGTCGTGCGCGCCGTCAATGCTCTGCGTACGGAGCCTCTGGTAAAGCCACCGGGTATCGCCGAGACGGTGGAATGGGCGGAGGCAGCGACCTTGCTTCATGCACATGGTGCGGACTGGCCGGCAGCATTCAAACGCGCGATTGGGGTTGCCCTCAAAGATCAAGACGACATGCAATTTGTCGGCGATCGGATTGACTCGCTCATTGCGGAGGCGGTGGCATGAGTGAAGCTGGTCAATTGCCCCGGCCGCTTGAGCCTTTTGTGGCGTTTGCCGGCGTGCTCAGGGCAAACGGTTTTCCTGCAGCACCTGAGCAGACTCAGAGCTTTATCACCGCGATCGGGCTGCTAGGGCCGCGGAACCTGACGCAAGTCCACCGCGCGGCGCTTGCGATCTTTGCGCCAGTGCCGGAAAGGCGGACGGAGTTCGACGCCCTCTTCAGGCTTGTGTTTCTTGGGCAAACTCTGGCGGCACCGTCCCTGACTGACGCGGATGAAGACGACGTCGAGGCGTTCGACGCCGCCGATGGTCGGATGGAGACGATTGAACTTGACGGGGAGCGCGACGCCGGCATGGAGGCGACGCCCGCCGAGCGTCTCGCCACCCGTGGATTGGCTGCGAGTGATGCGAGCACGGCACTGCATGCATTGCGCCGACGGGCACCGCGCGCGTTGCCACGACAGGTGTCGCGACGCTGGCATCGATCGCGGGGCGGGCGGCGGCCCGATATCAAACGTGCATTGCGTACGGCCGTGCGACGACATGGAGAAATCCTCGATCTGCCGCGATTGGGGCGGCGCACACGCCAGCGACGAATCGTGCTGCTTATCGATGTTTCGGGCTCAATGGCGCCTTTTACTGACAACTATATGCGGTTTGCCCATGCCCTGACCCGCGGAGGTGAGCGAGTCGAGACATTCACCTTGGGAACGCGTCTGACTCGGGTGACGCGGGCGTTACGCCTTCGCAACCAGCGGCAGGCACTGACGGCCGCCTCGACGTTGGTTGCCGACTGGGATGGTGGCACGCGTTTGGGCGATGCGCTGACAGCCTTTCTTGATGTTCCACGATTTGTGGCACATGCCCGGGGGGCCTTTGTTATCGTCCTCTCGGATGGACTGGAGCGAGGTGACGCGCGGCAGCTCGTGTCTGCGATGGAGCGCCTGTCGCGGTTGGCGTGGTCTGTGCTGTGGCTCAATCCGTTGGCCGCCGACGCTGCATATGAACCGCAGACCGAAGCCATGCAGGCTATCCTTCCGTTTGTCGATCGCATTGGTCCTGGTGCCAATCCCATGCAACTGGTGGACGGCGTGCTGACCTTTGCGAGGAGGGCCATCCCGTGAACATCATTGATGCCCACCACCACATCTGGCAACGCGCGGATCTGCCATGGCTGCAGGGGCCGACGCAGCCGCGCATATTCGGGCCCCATGACGCGATCAAGCGCGACTATCTGATCGATGAATTCCAAGCCGACACCGCCGCCAGTGGCGTCGTCAAATCGGTCTACGTCCAGGCGAACTGGCCCATTGAGCGGTTTGTCGACGAAGTCGCCTGGGTGCAGCACACGAGCAACGCGACGGGCTGGCCTCATGCGATTGTTGGCTATTGCGATTTGACCCAGCCGGACGCCCGTTCCGATCTCGAACGTCTAAGAGCGTATCCGGCAATGCGCGGTATTCGCCAACAGTTGCATTGGCATGAGAACCCACTCTATCGTTTCGCCGCTGAGCCGGATCTGGCGCGCAATCGCGATCTGCAGCGCAATGTCGCCATGTTGGAAGAATTCAACTGGTGTTTTGATTTACAAGTGTTCGCGCCTCAGGTTGGCGGCGCGTGTGACTTGGTCGACGACTGTCCCAAAGTCACTTTCATTTTGCAGCATGCTGGAATGCTGGAAGATCTCTCCGGCAACGGGCGGGAAGTTTGGCGGAAAGCTCTCGCTGATCTGGCCGAACGACCAAATGTCGTCGCCAAGTTGTCAGGCCTGGGCACGTTCATTCACCGCAATGATGCGGCCCATATTGCTGCGATCGTCATGGAGACGGTCGCGATATTCGGGGCGGAGCGCTGCATGTTCGGCTCGAACTTTCCGATTGAGAAATTGTGGACCGGTTACGACGATTTGGTGGATGCCTATCGCCAAGCCATCGCGACACTCAGCGTGACCGAACAGCAGGCCATCTTTCACGGCACGGCCGCGCGGGTATACCGACTATAAGGGAGGCAGTCATGGCGCTTGAAATCAAGATTCTCGACTACGGCGACATTGAGCTCGAATCGAGCTTTCTGGTTCTTGGGCGCGAATGCGGGCGCGTGCGCCGCGTGCCTGTTTATGGCTTCTTGATCCTGGGTGGCGAGTATCCGGTGGTCGTCGATACAGGGTATCGCGACAACGCGATCATGGAAACGCTTGGGATGCGCGGGCTGCAATTCCACGAGAATATGATCGAAAATCAGCTCAATCGCCATGGCGTCAGAGTTGGCGATGTCCGCTACGTTTGCCACACGCACCTGCATATCGACCACGCCGGAAAGGATGATCACTTTCCGATGACAACGACGGTCGTGCTCAACCGGCGTGAAATGGAACACTCGGTTTCGGGGCTCATGCATCCGCAATATCCGAAGCCGGACATTCAGCATCTCGTGGAGCGTCTCCACACGCCCGGAGCATTGCGCTTCGAGGACACGGAAATTACCGGAGAGATCGAGCTCATTCCCGGCGTAACTGTGGACTGGGCCGGCGCACACACCGAAGGTTCCATGAACGTCCACGTCGAGACGGTCGAAGGTCGGGCGACGATTTGCGGCGATGTCATTTACGACGTTAACGACCAGATCGTGAGCCCGCTCAACGAAATCCACGATCACGAACCCAGGGTGACGGGCAATCACTCGACGACAAAGCGGCAGGAAAAAGCGGCCATCAAGGGACTGCTGTCGAATTCGAAATTCCTATTGCCGGTCCATGATCGTCCGGCAAAGGTCGAACGCGGCCAGATTGCCGGAAGGCTGGGTTTGGAAGTGCCAGGTCCGATCACCGAGACGCTGCCGCGGCGCAATTGGTTCCCGGCGTGATAGCAGAATTGGACAGTCAGCATGACGCATGAAGCGATCCGTCCGGAGTTTCGTGAACTGATCGACGAGCATGCGCCGGTGCGCCAACTCGGATCCGGATTTACGTTCACGGAAGGCCCAATCTGGCATCCGCGCGAGCATTACCTCCTGTTTTCAGATATGCCGGGCGATGTGCGCCGTCGCTGGGACCGCGCCGGCTCGCGGGACGTCGCAAAGCCCTCGAACAAGGGCAACGGCATGACCTACGATCAGAACCTCGACCTGATCGTCTGCGAGCACGCGACGTCGTCGCTGGTGAGAATCCGTCAAAATGGCGAGCGCGACGTGCTGGCATCGCACTTCGAGGGCAAGGAACTCAACAGCCCGAATGATGTCTGTATGCGTTCGGACGGATCGTTCTATTTCTCCGACCCGTGGTACGGACGCATGCCGGGCTTCGGAGTCGAACGTCCGCGCGAACTGGGTTGGCAGGGCATTTTTCGCGTGGCGCCGGGTCAATCGGCCACTGAACCGGAGCTGCTGACTGATCGCTACCTGTTCTCGATGCCGAATGGCCTGTGCTTTTCGCCCGATGAGACGCTGCTCTATGTCAACGATACGGAGCAGGCCAATATCCGCGTGTTCGACGTTGCCGCAGACGGGGCGCTGGCGAACGGACGCGTCTTGGCATCCGGGATCAAGAGCGTTCTGCAGCCCGGCCTGCCCGACGGGATGAAATGCGATCAGCAAGGAAATGTCTGGGTGACGGCGCCCGGCGGCGTGTGGGTCTACGATCTAGCGGGACAGCTGCTCGGCAAAGTGGGCGTGCCGGAGATGGTCGCCAATCTACACTGGGGTGGTGACAACTGGCGCACGCTCTTTATGTGTGCAACGACTTCGCTTTATGCTGTCGATACGAAAATTGGGCCGCGTAACGAACCCTTCATGCGGGTTGATGCGGGTCGCTCCGCATCGACGCCGCCAACATCTTCGGCTCCTACTTCGACCCACACCCCTCCTCCGCAGGCTCAATCGACTGCGCCGGAGACAGATCTGCGTCTCGATCGCGACCGCTGTGCTCTCATCATTCAGGATATGCAGAACGATGTTGTCATGGACGGCGGGGCGTTCGCGGACTCCGGTGCGCCGGCCCATTGTCGCGAACAGAACGCGATTGAGAATGGCCGTCGTCTCGCAGAGCATTGCCGTCGCATCGGCGTGCCGGTCATTCACGTCTGGTTTGTACGTCCGGCAAGCGGCCAGGGGATTACGATGAATGCACCATTATTCGAAGGCCTGATCGAGTCCGGCGGCCTGATCGAAGATAGCTGGGGGGCCCAGCCGGTGCCGGGCCTCGAAGCGCAGTCCGGTGATCACATCGTGCGCAAGAACCGCATGAGCGCCTGGGAGGGTACGACGCTTGAGACGACGCTGAAGGCGGAAGGTCGCGACATGGTGATTGTGACCGGTGCCTGGACAAATATGTCGATTGAGCACACGGCGCGGACGGGCGCCGACAAAGGGTATGTCATGATCGTGCCGGAAGATGCCTGCTCGACAATGAACGCGGACTGGCATCGCGCCGCGATCAACTATGCGCTGACCAATGTCGCTGCGGTGACGACAGTCGACGCAACGATTGCGGCGCTCGGCGGTTAGGGATGAACGATGCGCAGACCTGATACGTCAGAGCAGGCGGCTGAGAATATGACCGAACTGGCAGATGCCTTAGCTGAAGCACTTCCGGCGGCTGTCATCGATAGGCTTCAGTCGGATCTTGATGATCATGGCCAGAAGTCCGTCGCGCTGATCCTCGAGCTTGCGCTGTCCCGAAAACGAGGGCGTTCGCGTTCATCCGAACCGTCTGCAAGTGACGCAGACGGCGATCGCGCAGCGGCCC
>JBPCWB010000803.1:0-4522 GCA_051009955.1 Hyphomicrobiaceae bacterium
TGAGCTACAGCGAGCTCATCCAGTGGATCAATCCGTACAACAACCGGCTGAGTTTCGACAGCGTTGTCGGCGGCTTCAACGTGGACAACGCGGCTGGGCTTGCCGGCATTGCCGGTGAAGTGACGCGACAGGCAACCAACATCGGCTACGTCAATGCCTTCAACCTCTACCTTTGGACCACGTTGCTGGTTTATCCGATGATCGCTCTCGTCGTGTGGCCGCCGAGCGGGTTCAAGCCGCAACCCGAGAGCGAAGGCGCCGGCGAAGCGAGGCCAGCGAAGGAGTGACGTGACGATGCTGAAGGCCCATGTGCTCAACGATCGGATCTGTGCCCATTTCAACAATGCCGCGCACGTCATGGAAGTGCCGCCGAATGCCCGGCTGCTGTTCTGCAACGGCCAAGTGGGTGCACGCCCGGACGGCAGCGTGCCGGAGGATAAGGGTGAACAACTGGGGGTCATCTTCGAGCGGATTGGAGAGATTCTCAGCGCCGCCGACATGACATTTTCGGACATCGTGCGGTTGACGGTCTACTACACCGACCACGCTATTCTCGAGCCCTACAACCGCATCCACCAGCGCGTGATGGGCGACCACAACCCGCCGGCGATCCTGCTCATCGTCGAGGGCTTCCCCCGCCTCGGCGTCGCAGTCGAGATCGAGGCCATCGCGGCGAAGGCGGGGTAGGCGAGGGCGCCGCCGGCTCCGGACAATGCGGGCAACGCTACTGCGGCGCCTTCGAGACGTCGTGCGATTTCCGGCAGCCCTCTTCCCCGCAAGCGGGCTGCAGTTCATGCACAATTCGTTCGATCTTGAGAATGTTCGTCTCGTTTTCGTACTCTTCGCGCAGACGTGTTTGCAGGGCGTCACGCGTGTGCTTGGCATAGTTGAAGATGATCGGAAATTTCGGCTCTTCGCAGGCCCTCTTCTTTTTGTCGCTGTCCCTTTCGATTTCCCATTCGTTGCGCATGCTGCGCCACATGATCCACGGCGCGGATTTCGTCGGGCCGAAGCCCGAGCTCTTGAGCTCATCATTCGATGAAATGATCTTTCTGAAATACGCGCTTCGGCGATCGCGTGCCGTAAACAGCGAACGAATATGGGCGACGATTTCAGACCCTCTGAAGGCGAGGACACCGGTGAGGAGACTGCCGCTCCCGCAACTGCTGCCGTGTGACGCGCTGGCGAGCTTTGCCGCCGGATCACTGCCGGCCGCTTCGGTGTTCTCCTGTTGATCGTTCTGCTCGAAATCGGGCAGTGGCACCTCGTCTTGTCGATCCAGCAGAATGACGTGTACTTCGATGGGCTGGCGGTAGTCGTAGTACGGATCTCTTGCATCGAGGTCCTGCGCCACGGCGGGGCTCGAGTTGCTAAGTGCAATTCGGCCTTTGGAATAGGCGATCCTTTCCAGGATCGTCGTCTTGACAAGCATCGCCGAGGGCAGACCGGTATTCTCGAAGTAGGCCCCATCCGTAACGCCTTGCGGAGCGTCTTCTCTGCGATCGTAGTGGTCGTAGACGTAGGCGGCGGGCAGCGCTATCGGGAAGGAGGCGCTGGCCAGGGCGGCATCGATGAGACCGAAGCTTCCCTGGGCGGTAAAGCTGTTCGGGATGTAGGTGTCTATTCGATTGAGTAACCACGGACCCAAATGGGACATGATGACCGGCGTCCCATACTCCACGCTGGTCGCGTTGAAGATCAGGGACGGCACGTCGTCGCGCCCGGTCCAGTATTTGTCGCTCTGGCAGTTCTTCGACAGGAAATGCGTTTGTGCGCATTCCTTGCCATTGGATGTGTTGGCGGCGGACGACCATTGGTGCGTGATCGAGCGCTGCAGTACTCTCGTGCGATCGAATTCCGCGACATGAATCGGCCAGACCCGCTGGAGCATTTCCGGGAACAGACCGCCACCAATGATCGGCGCAATGTATTCGAAATTGGGAATCTTGGCATCGAGGTCCGGGATCGTTTTGGCCGGCAGGTCGGCCAGGCTGGCCGGACAGCGATTTCGCGGCTCGCGGAACTTTGTGGTCGGCGCGGCTTCCCGTGCGACCAGTCCGGCATAGGTGAGCGCGCCGAGCCCGCCACCGGACACGCCGCTGATTGCGAATATGTGGTGTGCGAAGATCGGGCAGTGCTTTCGCATGTATTCGAGAAACAGCTGGGTATGGATGGCGGCATAGGCACCGCCGCCGGCGGCAGCGACGATGTAGACGGGATAGGGAAGGTTCTGTCTCCTGAACTCGGCGCGGTCGACGCGATTGTCGAACCAGCAATCGAACGGATCGTTCCACGGGTCGCCGTTCTTGAATTTGCAATCGATGCTGCTCTGTTTCAGGCGGTTGCCTTTTGCATCGCCGCTGTCGAGGACGTTGATCGTGTTGTCGCTGTGATCGGCCGTGAGGTTGATCAGTGCGACCATTGCGACGAGCGCGGAGGTTGCCTGCCACGGCAGCTGCAGCGACAGCCAGCGCAGGCCGCAGAGAAACGGATACAGGAGAATGACGAACAGGAAGAGAAGGTTCGTGGCGCCGAAGATCGTTGGCAGGTCAGGCGCGTGAAAGGCCATATAGACTGAGACACCGATGAAGATCGCGATGGCGCAAACGGACAGAACCGGGATTGTGAAGTCCAGCGCGGAAACGTTCGCGCGCTCACGTGCGCGCGGCAATGCGTAGAGCGCCAACTGGACGATGATGATGGTCACGAGCGTCGCCGCGATCAGCAAGGGCGCGGCGCCGCCGTCCTCGAACCAACTGGTCATGCCGTTCTGCAACCAGATAGAAATGTAACTCTCGGTCTCGCCAACGTAGCGTTGGTTTGACGCGACGTATTTCACGATCAGGATGAACGGTACCGAGAACGCGACAATGGTTCCGGCAACGAACCGCCACGTCGGACTGAGGAGCCTGTTGAACAGGGCGACCGTGATGGCGGTCGATGTGATGCACCAGACGATGAGCAGGCCACCGAACAGCCCGACCTTGGCCAATGCGTCCTGGCTCGCCGCATCGAGCCCCCCGCCACCCATTGCCACAGGCAGGGCCTGGAGAAGTTGGGTCTCCACCTCGAAAATCTTTTTGCCGATTTCGGTTGCCTGTTGGCCGGTAAACCCTGCGAACACCGAAATGGCGACGAACAGGTTCACCAGGGCGGGAATGGCAATGGCGGAAACCCACCGATACTCAACGGCAATCGATCTTCGCCCAGAGGCTTGTGCAATCGTCATTTGGAAACTCCATTACAAACCTCGGTCGAAATAATTTGTATAGCGTGTCGTGGCGCCGGTCACCTTGTCAGGCATGCAAAGAAGGCTTTTGTACCCCCGCGCGACCGATCGATCCTTACCGTCGGACCTTGACAGCGAAAAAATCTGATCACTCCGGCCTTGCTTTCACATCGCCATGCGATGCCCTGAGTCGCCTGGCGCGGTAGTCCCGCGGCCGCAACGATCGTCGCGGCAACGATCCAGCTTCGCACCGTGTGGATATTTTCCGGTGCCACGAGCAGCGCGTGCCGATCGACAATGACATTGCCGTTGCAGTGATGCGATTCAGCGCGCACTTGGCCCTGCGCCATCACCGGGCGGTCCGGTAACATGATCGCAACAACCGCAACCAAAAATAGCAACCAAAGAATTTTTCGCCGATTCGGGTGCCACATCTTCTGCATCGGATTCATTACACCATTGTTATTCATACTCCCTTATTCGAGCGAATTCCAACTGAACCGCAGCTGAATGCATATGCCGTTGTTCGCGCACCGAAATTAATCTCGTCGATGGCATTTGAGGCGCGGCTGATCGGGTGCGGCGCTGGCGCTTTAACGGAATTGCACCCGTTCGCAGTGGACGGATGGGGTCAGCTTGCGTGGTGTCGAAGGCGATACTATCGCGGCGCAGTGCGTGGATCGGTTGGCTCGCGACTGCGCGGATCGGCGGTTGTGATGCGGCCCTGCTCGATGGCATCTCCAAGCGTGATGCCGACCGCGTTTTTCGCCGTTTCGGTGTCCGCCGCGGTAGTATCCTGATAGTCGGGCCAGGCGAGCCGCACGGCATCGTCGAAATCACCGCCCAGTTGAACGTGAACGATCCCGCCAATGACGACGACGGCGAGGAGGAGTACGGCACAAATACGCAAGACCTTCGCCAGTATTTCGAACACCCCGTTGCAAATGCCGCGCAAGAGATGGATTTGAATGTTCGGTCACGATAGCAGTTCTCTGCGGACGCTTTGTGGATCGACGGCGGATGGCATCGCGCTTGGCACGCATTGCAGCCCTGCGCCCGTGGCTCTCGTGATCCGGCATCATTCCGTCTATGCTCGCCATCCCACCGCGACACGAGACTCCATGGTCATTGCATTGAGACAGATTTGGGCCGGCATGCCGGCCACGACGCGCGGCATCGTCGCGATGCTGGTCTCGACGGTGCTGTTCTCTGCCATGCACGCTGCAATCCGCCATGTCGCGCAGGAGATCCCGCCGATCCAGGCGGCATTCTTCCGCAACTTCTTCGGGCTCA
>JBPCWB010000804.1:0-2795 GCA_051009955.1 Hyphomicrobiaceae bacterium
TGGCCAAGGCGCGTGATCTCGGTGTGGAAGTTTTAACCGAGGACGAGTGGATTGCGCTGGTCGGTTAGCGCAATTCGAGCGTATTGGACATGGGTGCCTCATCGGCGGCAGAATTCTAACAGTTAGGCCAAGGCGTGACTTCGACAAACGTGACGAGCAATCCACGATACGAATTTGACCCTGGCCAGGCCGACCGAATCGTGATTCGCGGCCTGCAGGTTGAGGCCTTCGTCGGCATCCATGATTACGAGCGAGAGCGCCGCCAGGGTGTTCGCTTTGATGTCGACATTCAGACCGTGGCGGACTATGCCGACATCGTGAATGAAACCGGGCGTTATGTGTCCTACGGCGATACGGTCAAGTACATACGAGAGCGGGCTGCATCTGACGAACACGTCGAGCTGGTCGAAACCTGGGCAGAGGACGTCTCCCGATTTGTCTTGCAGAATGATCTCGTGACGGCCGTCCGCGTATCGGTGTTGAAGACGGACATCTTCTCGGAGGCCGAGGGCGTCGGGGTCGAAATCGTAAGAACACGAGAGAGCAACGTCTGATTCGGAGCGTTCGATCCTGCCGTTTGTAGCAACGGGCGAGAAGGAACTGCAGTGAGGCGGAGGCGGGCCGTGAGCAGGTGTCTGATAGCATTGGGCTCAAATCTCGGCGATCGGCTTGGGCAGTTGCGTGCCGCAGTTGATGCGCTTCAGGGCCTGGATCACTGCGTTGTCCGGCAGGTGTCAGGACTCTACGAGACCGCGCCGGTCGGTGGTCCGGATCAGCAGCCGGCCTTTCTCAACGCCGCCCTGCAACTTGACACGGCGATCGCCCCGACCGGCCTGCTTGCGGCGTTGCACCGGATAGAGGCTGAGCACGAGCGCGAGCGCAACGTGCGCTGGGGGCCACGGACGCTGGATCTCGATCTGCTCACGTATGCGGATCTTGTCAACGAAGACGCCGCCATGCAGTTGCCGCATCCGCGCATGCATTTGAGGCGCTTCGTGATGGTGCCGGTTTGCGATATCGATCCAGACACCCGGCATCCAAAACTCGGTCTTACAATGCGCGCCTTGTGCGACGCGCTCCCGGTTGAGCCGGATGATCTGACGTTGGTCAACCAGCACTGGATTGATGTGGAAAATCGGAGAACGACGGAATGATCACGCCTGACCGCCTGCTGCCGCTTTGGTCGGCGCACCAAGATGCACTTCGCCATCCTATTCGGAGCTTCTCGTTTCCGCGGTTCAATCAGACGTTTGAGGACCGACCCTATCAGCTCGGCGTCATCAACCTGTCACGCGACTCCTCCTACCGGGAATCGATCGCGCATACGGTCGAGGCGGCGCTCTACCGCGGTCGCCGGATGACCATCGAAGGTGCCGTGATGATCGACGTCGGTGCGGAATCAACCGGTGATACAATGGACATCATCGATGTCTCAAGCCAAATAGATACTCTCAATCCTGTCATTTCGGCGCTCGCCGAGGAGCGCATGCTGGTCTCGGTTGAGACCTATCACGCGGAGGTCGCCGAAGCAGCGCTGGCGGCCGGTGCCGGTGTCGTCAACTTGACGGGCCGGATTGATGACCGTGCTTTCTACGAAATGATTGCGCGGCACGAGGCCGGACTTATCCTGTGCTATACGCCGGGTGCAAATGCGCGCTCCGGCGACCTGCTTCCCGACGCTGAACATATTATCGAACGCCAGATGGCATTTTTCGAGGAACGGTTGGCGCTGGCAACGGCGGCTGGGATTGAGCGGATCTGGATTGATCCGGGCTTCGGTTTCGCACTCAATCTCCCTGACGGTCCAGAGCGCGTTCGTTATCAAACCGAGAGCGTTCTACAGGCTTTCCGGTTTCGTGTGTTCGGCTGGCCCATTTGCGTGATTCTGGCCTCGTCGGCCTTTCTGTTTCGCGATGAAGTCCGCTGTGCCGAGACGGCCATGGCGCCGCTGGCGCTGCTGTCAAAGGCCAATCTCTTGCGCAGCCACGAGGTGGCGCGGGTTCAGCCAGTCCTGAACGTGCTTGACATGATGGCCGAGGATTAATTTCGGAAGGAGATGGAACGATGGCCGGGAACGGAAAAGCGGCATTGGTGACCGGCGCCGGACGGCGCGTCGGTAAGGCCATCGCGCTGGGACTGGCGCAGGACGGTTTTGCGGTGGCATTGCACTACAATGGCTCGGCGCGCGGCGTTGAGGAGGTTGCCAGCGAAGTCGAGAATGGTGGCGGGCATGCCGTTACGCTGCAGCACGACCTGACGATTGCAGAAACGTGTGGGAGTCTCATCCAGCGCGCCCATGCGGAACTTGGTCCGCTGAGCGTTCTCGTCAACTCTGCATCACTGTTCGACGAGGACCAGATCGCGACCTTGACTCCCGAAAGCTGGCGGCGACTCATCGACGTCAACCTGACGGCCCCGGTGTTTCTGATGCAGGCCTTCGCCAACCAGCAGCCGGCGCCTGAGAGCGGTGCCATCATCAACATGCTGGACACGCAGATGGCGTCCGCCGCTCCGGAGCGGTTCAGTTACTTCTGCGGCAAGTTCGGCTTGGAGGGGGCGACAAAGATCGCAGCGTTCGACTTCGCATCCAAGCACATCACGGTGAACGGTATCGCGCCCGGACTGGTTCTGCCGAGTGAGCAATCGGAGGAAGAATTCATTCACCGCCAGAAACTCACGCCGCTTGGGCTCGGCCTTGGTCCGGACGACATTGTCGGCGCGGTGCGCTACCTCATCGCCGCGCGACAGGTGACCGGACATGTGATGGTGGTCGACGCCGGTCAACGGCTAATGGG
>JBPCWB010000805.1:0-16923 GCA_051009955.1 Hyphomicrobiaceae bacterium
CAATAAAGCGTACATACCATTACGGTTTCAGGCAAGTGTACACATGATTACGGTTAGGAGATTGCCATGAGGTTACCTGATGAGCGCTCATCGCGAGCAGCATTGGTTGCCATTTGCGTATTGCAGGCCGTTATGCTGGCGGCCCTGTTTTCCCGCACGAGCCCTCATCCCCCAACGGCTGTCGCGGTATTTGGCATAGCACCATTCATCGGTGCGTCCCTTGCCGTGGCCGCTGCTGCAATCATTGTCGGACCGACACGTTCTGCAAGCGGCAAGGCGTTGGCAGTCGTTGCAATCGTTTGCGCTCTGGTGTCATTCGGCCCGCACAAGTACCTCGACCCGCAGTTCGCCCTCATCTGGCCAGCGGTAGTTGCCGCGCAAATCTCTGTGATCGTGGTTTTGCTGTCGCTCTTCAGATCGAACGTAAGCGCTGCTTCAAAGGCTGGCTAACATGCAGCGGGAAGCCGCCGCACTTCTCGCACCAATGAACTGACGTTCAAACGGAGGCACCCATGGCCGATCGTCAACTTTATGAATTCACGACCGATGGTTTCCTGTTTGGTCGCCACTGGAAAGCTGGTGAGACTGAATTGTTTTATCCCAAGCAGGTCGAAGGCCAGGGCCATCGCATGAAGCCGTCAAGGCCAAGCCGGCGCCGAAGGTGTCTAAGAAACCTGCCCCTCGGATGAGGGCTGATGGTGGATTCCGTCGGCGTGCATCGCCGGAAGGGAACTGTCGTCACCGACTTCGACCACGTTCTCTCAAGTATAGAGGATCTGCTGACGACCCGGCGTCTGTCTCGCGTGATGCTGCGCCAGTACGGTTCGGATTTTCCGGACCTGATCGACGCACCGATGACCGATCGCTCGCTGGTTCTCTTTTTTCTCGGCCATCGCAACCGCGCTCGAAATCTGGGAGCAACGGTACGCGGTGACCAAGGTCGCGTTACAATAGACGGTCGTTTTTTAGGCGCTGAATAGCGCTGGCGGCGCTCTCAAAAGGTTGGTGGACGCTCACGCTGTCTGTTCAAAATAGTTGTGTACAAACACTGTCAGGTGTGAGCTGGTCTAAAGGAACTCCGGAAATCAATTCCGCGGCGCACGATGGTACCTGCAATTGCATTTGCCTTGAACCTTGCCGCCGATAAGCCCGGATAACTTTCGAAAAATGGAAACCCAGCGGGAGGCAGTGTCCCGCCAATGGATCGGCACGTCTTGCGTCAAGTCAACAGATGTCCAATGGCGGCCAAGTCGTGACGGCACCCGAAAGCACAGAAGAAATGATGGAAGATCGTATTGCTAAGTCTAAAGAGACCTTAGGTTCCGCTAGCGATGCTGCAAGGAAGGCTTCCAACGGCTTCGAAAAAACCGTGGATGCAAGTCGTGATAACGCATCCGAAATTGGTCAAAAAATTCTCAAAAGCATTGAAGCTAATACAGCAGCCGGTTTGCAGTTTGCGTCGGACCTCGCATCCGCCAAGAGCCCCCAGCAGGCTGCAAGCATTCAGCTTGGTTACTGGCAAAGCCAATCAAAGGAATGGATGCAGCAGTCAGTGGAAATTTGCGAAATGTCGCGCGAGGCTACCGCCGCGATGATGGCCTCCTTCGGCGATATTGCAGCCAAAACGAACGACCAAGCCAAAGCTGACTAAGATCAGCGGACTCTTACAATCAATTCCACCATACGGGTTTGAGCGCGAGCACAGTGATGGCCCAAGTCTTGGAGGAGACGCCCGTGGAAACGATCAATTTCGGAAACGACATGCTGATTCCAAATCAAGCGCCTGAAAGTGCGATGAGTCGGTCAAGGCAACAGACAGACAATTGGGATATCACCTCGCTGGAACGACTGCTTAACACCAAGCCGAACAAGGAATTGAGGTCCGTTGCCACAACCAATCCTGCCTTGGTTCACGAATGGTTAGGTGAATTACAAACGTATCGCGATAGATCTGAAGCTGATTCTGTGAGGGCTCAAACTCTCATCAAAAGGATCGCCGGCGCGCAACTTGATGAAACTACCGAAAAACGGGTGCAGTTGCCGGTCGCTGCAACAATTTCGGGTGCAGCTATGTCTGTCGTTGTCGAATCTTGAGGCCCTGACGAGGGCACCTCAAGCCGATTGGCAATTGCACACGATCGTAGTCGCCTGGGCGTCGGCTCTCGGGGGCGTGCAACTGTGGCGTCCGGGAAGACCAGTGATGACTCGCGCGCCTGCAACCGGAAGGCAAGTGCGGTTCGTCAACGGCTTGCCATTCGTCAGGAGCATCGGTTGACTGTGTGAACTCACATGTTCCGAGATTGGCGACTGCAAGCGTCCAGCGGTCGAGATTGAGATCAGCATCGGCCAGCAGTCCAAATAGCGTTGCAGCGCCGAGAGGATTGATGTTCTTAAGGACAATGTCGTACTTCGAACTGAGATAAGCGAATTCGATGTTTGCTAGGTTTGACGCTGTTTGCGTCTCGATCAGCCAAATCCGACGAGTTGGACGGATGCCAACTTCCCAGCAAGAAACTCTAAGGCTCAGTCTAGCAACAGGCTTCGACGTCAGGGCGGGAAAAGAAAGCGGCGCAAGGGTTGGTAGCGTGTGCAAGTAGTTTCTTACCAATTGCGACGAAGCACCGAGTTGAGAGGGTCTGCGAAATAGCGGCTGCAAATGACAAATCTCAAACAAATTTGGACGCGCGACGTTATCGAGTATGCAATGCCTCGCTTCGATAAGTTGCGAAAGGGTATCTGTCACAGCGTCATCCCTAAGGGTAGCGTCGACGCGGTTTGTGTGCGCTTTACGTCGCGCTATGGCGACACAGTAGATGTGGTGGTTGCCGGGAGAGATATGACCCAGAATTTGGAGATCGATGAGCGCTGCGATTTGATTTGCGCACGGGTGCAAGCCGCCGTCGAAAAAATGAAGGCCCAAATCGGAAGGCGGTATCGGAATTCGAAATGAAACGCGTATGCTGACTTCTTGCCATGTCGGTCATGATCGGATTGTTGATCTGGCGATTGCTTGACGCTGTCGGATCAGCATGACAGGGGTCGCGGTGATGCTTCCATTATCGTTTGCAGAATTGCATCGTGCTCGGGCGAAAAAGCCTCGAAACACTGCCAAAGAACTACTGGCCGGCCGCAACAACCTTTTTTGAGTCTATTTTATTGCGAGGAATTGCCGAAGTGACGCGCTAGTCGAGATCAGTGGAATCTGGCCTCAACCTGGTGGAGCATGGCAGCAAAGATATGTCGATGGCGAAACCATGTCACAACGAGTGGACATACGGTCTGCTTTTGATTGCGTTTGCAGTAGTCACGACGAACTTAGCGATCGCAGGCGGCAAACCGTCACGACCCGGCGCAAGGGTTTACTTTGTGAACCTCCAGAATGGTGAGACCTACGCGAATCCAGTCAGAATCGCTTTTGGCTTATCGGCAATGGGAGTTGCTCCGGCTGGCGTCGGTCGGAATTACACTGGACATCACCACCTGTTAATTGACCGACCTCCGTTCGGCAGCGGCCCAAATGGCACAGCTGAACTTTCCGCCGTATTGCCGCGAGACGAACATCACATGGACTTCTGCGATGGACAAACAGAGTTCGTTCTGCATCTGGCTTCGGGCACGCACACTCTTCAGCTTGTCTTAGGCGATCTGAACCATAGACCTCATAGCCCGCCGGTTGTCTCTTCCGTGATCTCCATCAACACTATCACGTTTTCGAAGGATGAAAACTTCGTTCCGCTCAATCGGGAGCCAGACGGATGCGATACCAAGTAACCCCAGAATCCAAAATGCCTTCTAATTCGATACAAATGGCGTTGCCGGCTTTCGGAGTTCAGCGACCATCTCCGGGGCCTCCGATGACGCAAAGGCCACAACCGGACTGGCCGCGTGCTCCACTTGCTGCGGCATAGTCCTGTTGTTTCGATCTATGATGTGATGGAGCGTCCGTCTGAAGCGGACTGGATCATTTGCCGAAGGCAAATCACGACCAGACGTTGACACCATCCCGAAGCTAGGCTGCCCGCTTCGGATTCGATGGCGGTGGGTACGCAATCTTCATGTGATAGGCGCAATAGCTATCGTCATTCTTTGCCTGCGCACCGCAGAGGCAGAAGTCGCCTCGCTTCGGGTCGCCAAATGGCCAACGGCAATGGGATCTGCCGACCGTGATTATTGTCTGGCGTTGCGCGAGCGGAATTCCGTCGTTCCCATCCGGGAGGCGATCAGATTCTGCCAGGAGTGTAAAGTTTGGCCGCCGTCCCTTATGTTCGGCAACGATCGGCCGGGGCTTGCTGGTCACGTCGAACGGCACTGCTTACTCCATGGTTGCTAATGGTTTCTTCGGTCGGCGAGTGCTGCTGATTTGCGCGCCTCCCTAAAAGAGACGAGTTTCTGGTGGGTCTCGTCCCAAAGCCGCAAACGTACACTCGCGAGGCTCTGCACCAGCGTCAGGCGCGTCACGTCAGCCAATTCCGGATGATCCCTCAAAACTGATGGCAGGCGATAGTAGGGTATCCGACTGCATAGATGATGGACGTGGTGCATCCCGATATTGGCGGTGAACCAACGTAGCACAGCCGGCAAATCGTAGTGAGAACTGCCGTGGAGCGCCGCATCGTGGAAATTCCATTCTGGTCCTGCCGCCCAGACAGTGTCTTCGAATTGATGCTGGATGTAAAATAGCCAGACGCCAATGGAGGAGGCGAGAAGCATTATTGGTAAGTGCACGATCAGAAACGGGCCGAGACCAACCAAGTAGATCAGCAGGCCAATCATGACCGCAATCGCGACGTTCGTTGCCGTGGAGCTGACCCAAAACCGCCATCCCGCTCGCATGAAGCCTAGCGGCAGCCGGTTCTGCACGATGAAGAGGTACGCTGGACCAATCCCAAACATGACCAAGGGATTGCGATAGATACGATAGAGCATCCGGCGCCACCATGGCCTCGCCTGGTATTCCCTGACGGTCAGAGTTGCGATGTCGCCGATGCCGCGCTGGTCAAGGTTTCCGGTCGTTGCGTGATGGATGGCGCGGCTACGTCTCCAGACATCGTAAGGTGTGAGTGTCAACACGCCAATGATCCGCCCGACCCAATCGTTAGTCGCGCGCCGGCAGAAGAAAGCACCGTGTCCGCAATCGTGCTGAATCATAAAAAGGCGCACCAGAAAGCCAGACGCCGGTACGGCGATCGCAAGCGTCAGCCAGGCACTGATCGACAAGGCTGCCCAGGCGAGCAACCAGAGTCCGACCAGTGGTACGAGGGTAGCGAAGAGTTCCCAGATGCTGCGTCGCTGATCCGGTTCGCGGTATTGTGCGAGAAGTTGAGTCCAGTCGCGGGCTGGTTTTGTTATCGTCTTGAGCTTCGGCATCTGAGGTATTCGGCTGATGCTGTTCGTGGCTGGTTCCGCAATCACAATTGATGCGCATATCGGCGCCAAAGGTACTATGGCAACACGCTCGAACGCCAACAGGCCGCTCCCAGCATTGGCTGAGAGCGGCCTTATTACGGCATTAGTCGGCTACTGCAAGATTGCAGGCGGACGACTTGCCGTCTCTTCCCGGTGTCAAGTCGTACGTGACCTTCTGGCCCTCGCGCAACCCGTCAAGACCCGCGGCCTCAACCTCGGAGACATGAACGAACGCGTCATTCGATCCGTCATTAGGTTGGATAAACCCATACCCGCGATGAGCGTCGAACCATTTTACAGTTCCGGTGGTCATAGCTACTCCTTGTGCATTGGACCAAGGACCAAGCCTCAAGGTTCGGTCCATCTGAAAACGTCCACAATGTCTGGGGTAGCTTGGCTAGTCGTCTAAGCGTCTAATCGAGATACGAGCGACTTCGGTGCACGTGTGACTGTTAGATGGGTGGTGATCCACCCTGAAACAAGGGCCGGGTGGACCGTGATATGGATTCATATGACCCACCAACGATCATTTCCTTCACTCTGGAGTTCGGTGAAGCGGCTCCGATTGACCGGGGCGACTAAGTGCGATGGATCAAGATGTCAGATGGATCTCGCAGCTTAATCTAAGATCAGTGACCGGAAGGTCTGCCTTTGAGCACAGTTGCCGCCACTTTCATCGATCATTCTGCACTTACTCAGGTTCGCCTCAGGTCATCGCGTCGATCGCCAAAGTACCGGTTCCTGGCTGCTGCGGACGTTGGAGGCCGATCCTGATGTACCATCACAAGGCTGAGCGGTTTTACATGTGCATGTAATATTCCCAATGTGTTCCGGACCCCATGTAAAACTCTTCTCTAGATCAATCAGAGGCTTAGAGCAAAAAGCGCAATCTGGAGGGCTGGGGGTCGTGAGTTCAAATCTCACCGCTCCGACCAATTTAACCTCTCACTGAGAACGTTTTCTGCCTGCCGTGGTGAGTCGGTTGACGGTGGTCGGGGGCAATCGATTGCTTGGAGCCAACTCCGAGCGTTTTTGACATGCCGCCTCGTTCATTGTCTTTCCGAGCGCGGGAGGCGTGCGCTCCGTCGTATCGCGGTGTCGCCAACACACGGTAGCCCTCTCAGACCACACCGAGGAGGCATCGGCAGTGCTGCGGTTCCCGCAATGCCAGACAGCAGCGGATGACTCGCGCGCAGGGACTTTGACTCCGGCGCGGATTTGCTGCAGGTCACAGGCGCGTTTCGGACATCAGGACTGGCATTGGAGTGCTGTGATGGGCGACAGCAGACATTTCGGATTGATCGGCGGGCTGGGCGTGGGCGCGACGGTGCTCTACTATCAGGGGATCACCGCCGCCTGCACGGCTCGGCACATCATCCCTCGCATAACGATCGCACATGCCGATGCACCGAGCGCGCTGGCGCTGGTCCAGGCCGGCCGCATCGAGGGCTTGGCGGATTATCTGTCCGCATTCATTAGTGAGGCGTCTGCCGCCGGTGCAGAATTTGTCGCCATCCCCGCGATCACGCCGCACATCTGCCGTGCAGAACTCAAGGCACGCGTCACGGTGCCATTGGTCGATCTGCTGGATGTCACAGCCCGGTGTCTGAGAGAGCGCCGGCTGAACCGCGTCGCTCTTTTCGGCACCAAGTTTACAATCGATAGCAGCCTGTTTGGAGCACTTGGGGAATTCGATGTCGTTCGGCCGTGTGATGGCGATGTCGAGGAGATCCATCGTATCTACCTCGAACTTGCAACGCGCGGACACTGCGCACCGGACGACGAGGCACGTCTGCGTGAGATCGCCGGCACCCTTTGCCGCCGCGAGGGTGTCGAGGCTATCGTACTTGCCGGGACCGACCTCAATCTCATTTTCGATGAAACGAACGCCGGCTTCCCGGCGGTCGATTGTGCCGCTGTTCATATCGCCGCGATTGTCGACCAGATGGCTGAGTGACGCGTCGCGACGTCAGTTCTCGTCGACGGCCTTCGATAGTGCAGACGACGTGGAATTGGGCTGCACGACGTCTGGGCACTGATGCAGAGCCAACAACCGGGCCACTGCTTGCTGGTGCATCAGCGCCGACCGTCGCACAGGCCGATGGTGACGCGCCCGCTGCCGGAGAAATGCAGGAATTGCTTGGTCTGGCGCCCTGTTGGATCATACACTGGCAGAGTCAGTCAAAACGCAGCAAAAACATTCGCTTCGGAGGAAACACGTGACCTATTTCGATCTTGGGCCTTACAGCCGAACCGTCACGACATCCTCGCCTGACGCGCAGCTTTGGTTCGACCGCGGGCTCAACTGGCTGTTCGGGTTCAACCACGGCGAGTCCATCAAGTGTTTCAAGAAAGCGCTGGAGCACGATCCGGAATGTGCCATGGCTCATTGGGGGGTGAGCTATGCCTCAGGGCCCAATTACAATTTACCTTGGCATCTCTACGATCCGCACGGCCGACAGATGGCGTTGGAGTCCGCCTGCGACGCGATGCAGAACGCAGTCACGCATGCCGCGAAGACAAGCCCGGTCGAACAGGCAATGATCCATGCCCTGACCGCGCGCTATCCGCAGCGTGAGGCGATCGACGACATGGCGCCATGGGACAAAGCATTCACGCATGAGATGCGCAAAGTCTTTGAGGCCTTCCCGGACGATCTTGAGGTGCGGTCGGTCTTTGCCGAGTCGATCATGAACGAGACGCCGTGGAAGATGTGGGACCTGCCCTCTGGCAAACCTGCCGAAGATGCGGGCACCGAGGAAGCAATCGCGGTTCTGGAGCAAGCTTTCGATGGCATTCCGGCTGCGTGGGACCATCCGGGGCTGCTGCACCTCTACGTGCATCTGATGGAGATGTCACCGTTCCCGCAGCGGGCCCTGCGTGCCGGCGATCGACTGCGCGAGATCATGCCCGACTCGGGTCACCTGATTCACATGCCCACTCATCTCGACGTCCTGTGCGGGCACTACCACGACGTCCTGGTCTACAATCAGAAGGCTCTGGCGCCCGACCGCCGCTTCCTTGCCTATTCGGACGATCCTGGCGTCTATCTGGTCTACGTCATCCACAATTTCCATTTTGCGATTTATGGGGCAATGTTTCTTGGCCAGTACGAGCCGGCGCTAGCAGCCGCCGAAGAACTGATTGCGACGATCCCGGAGGCGGCGCTGCAAATTGAATCGCCGCCGATGGCCGATTTCCTCGAAGGCTATTTGACGATGAAACAGCACGTTCTCGTGCGGTTCGGCAAATGGCGTGAGATCATCGCACAGGAACTGCCAGACGACCGGGACCTCTACTGCTCGAACGTCGCTATGATGCACTATGCGAAGGCCGTCGCACATTCGGCACTTGGCAATGTCGCCGAAGCCGAGGCCGAGAAGGCGCATTTCACGGCGGCGAAGGCGCGTGTGCCCGAGAGCCGGCGCGTGCACAACAATACGGTCGTCGATCTGCTTGGCGTGGCCGACGAAATGCTCAAGGGCGAGTTGGAATACCGCAAGGGCAACTATGATGTTGCCTTTGCGCATCTGCGCAAATCTGTCGATCTCGACGATGCGTTGCCCTACGACGAACCCTGGGGATGGATGCAACCAACCCGCCATGCCCTCGGTGCACTGTTGTTGGAGCAGGGACACGTTGATGAGGCGGAGGCAGTCTATCGCTCCGATCTTGGGCTCGACGGCAAGCTGAGCCGGGCCTGCCAGCACCCGGACAATCTGTGGTCCTTGCACGGCCTGCACGAATGCTTGACTCGTCGCGGCGAGAAGGTCGAGGCAGCCTTGATCAAGCAGAGACTAGACTTGGCGGTGGCCCGTGCGGAAGTTCCCATCAAGGCGTCCTGCTTCTGCCGTCAGGTCGCAATGGCGGCTGAGTAGGATCGGCTCCAATCATTCGGTTGTGCAACCGGAGCATGACAGTTGCACATCCAGGCGACACGGGAAGCAACAATGAACCGACTTGCAAGGATACTCACGGCCTTGACCATTCTCGCTGCGCAGGGTCTTGAGGCCGGGGCAGCCGGCGACATCGCCAAGCGCGCCGAGCGTCTTAAAACGCTCGAACTGGATGCGGCGGCAGGTTTTTCGGTGAAGACCTACGAACTCGAGACGGGAAAGTACTATCGCTGGCGCATCAAGAGTGATGGCCGCGAGGAGTACAAAGTTCTGGCTCCTGGCTTGTTTCGCAATTCCTGGATCAGTCAGGTTGTGATCGAGCAAAAAGAGGTCAAGCCAATGGGACTGCATGCCGTCGAGTTCGATGACGAAGGCGAAATCGACATCTGGTTCGTGCCCATCCGGCCCGGCGTCTACCCCTTTTTCGTCGAGGGGTTAGCCACTCAAGGTTTTCGTGGTGAAATGCGTATCCGCTAAGCCCTCATAAGTGTTCGTCCCCGGTAGTTGGTAGGTCTGTACTGATGTTTCGCATTGCGCCCGCAGTTCCGATGTCACCACTCTGTCGTGCCGGCCTAGCATTGATCACGTTGGGTTTGGCAGCTGGAACTGCAGTCGTGCCCGCAAAGGCACAATCAAACCCGGTTGCAAAAAAGCGAAGCTGCGATCGTATTGCGCGCGAGCTAGCCGTCGCACGCAAACCGGTGGAAGGGCGCAAGCTGGACGAGTTCCTATTCGATGCCTCGCGTCATGGATGCGATGCCCTTCTCGACAACTTTGTGGGCCGCGGCGCCAGCATCAAAGCGCGCGATCGGTTCGGGAACACGGCGCTGTCTATTGCAGCGCGCATGGGACACCGTTCTTCGGCTGCGCTCCTGATTGAGCGCGGAAGCGATCTCAACCACCAAAATCTCATGAGATCGTCCGTTCTCTTGCGAGCCGTCACGCAACGGCGCCGCTCCGTCACGCGCCTGCTTCTCAAGAAAGGCGCCGATCCGAATGCCGCTAACAGACGGGGGGTCTCGCCGCTTATTGCAGCCGCGTTCAATGGCGACGGCCGAACGGTCAAGGAGTTGCTTGCAGCAGGTGCGGATCCGGGCCATCAGGACGCGACAGGTAAAGGAGCCATCGTCTATGCAGCCGGTCGCGGCTTCAGACGCATCACCGAGTTGCTCCTCAATTCCGGATTGAACCCAGACAAGGCATACGGCAACGGCCTGACCGCTCTGATGTGGGTGGCAGGGCACTCCAATGGTGTGCCGGAAGGTGACGGACTTGAAACGGCGCAAGTCCTGATAGCGAAAACGACGGATGTCGACTCGCGCGACAATCGCGGGCGTACCGCCCTGATGATTGCTGCAGAACGCGGCCATGCCAAGATTGTCGCCGCGTTGTTGACGGCAGGTGCGAAGCGGGCACTGCGTGACAAAGCCGGCCATACGGCGTTGTCGCTGGCTGCAGATGACGCGACGCGTTCGCTACTTCAGCCCTGAGTCGGGGCCGCGTGAAATCAGCGGCGCGATCGAAGCGACGCAGGCCGTAGGAATTGAGCATGTATTACGGCACGTCGAGGTTGGCGAGATAGGCTGCAATTGCCGCGACGTCATTGTCGCTGAAAGAGGCCATGAGCGAGCCCTTGGCAGGCGAGTTCAATCGTACCTTCTTCTTAAAGTCGAGCATCGTCTTGACCAGATAATTGGGCAGCTGGCCGGCCAGGCGTGGCACGCGGCTGTCGCCTTTGTAGGTGCTGTGGCATTGCGAGCACTGTCCGGCAACAGCATGCTCTTCGCCTTTTCTGGCAGCTACCTCGTCGACAGTTATGGAGGTTGTCGGCCACTTCTTCTCTGAGAAGTAAGTCGCCAGGTCTTGAAAATCCTGCTTCTTAAACGGTTTCACGATTTCCGACATGATCTCGTTGGACCGACGTCCGGCTTTATAGTCGCGCAGCTGAACGTAAATGTAGTACCAAGTTTGGCCCCATATGATTGGGATTGCGCGATCCTCGGGTAGGCCGGCCTCACCATGGCAACTCGCACAGAGTTCGACAGTTTCTTCTAGGTTGAACTTCTCGGCCTGTGCCGGGCCTAACCAGACGACGGCAGTCAGACAAGACAGGCCGAGTACAAGCGCAACGAACCGTGCGATCATCGACAGGGTTCCCTCCAACGATGCGAAATCAATGAAAAGTAAAGGGAGGGGCATGCCCGCCCCTCCCCATGTCTTGGACAGTCGCATTACTAGCCTGCACTAGTCTGCAAGCGTGAACGCGATGATATTATTGCCGCGCTTGTAATTCAGCTGTGTATTTCCGCCTGCTCCGACAACAATGTATTGCTTGCCGTCAACGCTGTAGGATGCTGGAGGGGCGTTGACCCCCGCGCCGGCCTGGAAGCGCCATAGCTCGCCACCGGTCGCTGAGTCGTAGGCCTTGAAGAGGCCGTTGCCTTCACCAGTAAACACCAGACCGCCGGCCGTCGCCAGAATGCCACCGATCATCGGTTGTTGGGTCTTTACCTTCCAACGGATTTTGCCGGTGTGATAGTCGACTGCGGTCACGTTGCCCCACTGCTGCTCACTCGGGATTACCTTGAACGCACCGCCGAGCCACAGCTTGCCGCCTGGATACGGTGTGCTCTCGACGTGATAGGTCATCGGCTGGTGGAGGTTAATGGCATAGGTGAGCCCCTTGTTGGGATCGATCGCCATCGGTGACCACTCAACACCACCGTTTGCGCCGGGCAGCATGCGTGCGCCCTCTTTGGTCGGCAATACCCACATGTTCTCTTGCGGCACCATCGCCTCGGAAAAGCGGATCATGGAGCAGTCATTGGCGCGGTGCACATAGACGTGACCCGTCTTGCCGCCATGCAGAATGCCCTTCACCATGTTGCCCTGATCATCTTTGACCTGGGTAATGATCGGCGGTGAAACAGCGTCGAGGTCCCAGACATCGTGGGCCACATACTGGAAGTGGCATTTGTACTTGCCGTTATCCAGATCAACGGCAACGAGGCTGTCGGTATAGAGGTTGTCGCCCGGCCGCAAGGAACCGTCGAGGTCCGGAGAAGGGTTGCCAACGACGAAGTAGACCATGCGAGTCTCTAAGTCGACGGCTGGGTTCTGCCAGACACCGCCTCCCAGCGTTTTGTATGGATCGCCGTTTTTCTTGTAGGCGGCCTTTTCGGCAGCGATGTCGCGCAGCATATCACGCCCGGTCGCGTCATTCTTTGCCCAGACGCCCTTGCTATCCTCCGGTATCGTATTGAACGTCCATTTTAGTTTGCCAGTTTCGGCATCAAAGGCTTTGACGAAGCCGCGGATGCCGTATTCGCCGCCGTTTGTCCCGATCAACACCATCCCGTCAACCACTGTCGGGGCCATCGTCTCGGAATAGCCGAGTTCCGGATCCGCAATCTGGGTCTCCCACAGCAGCTTGCCGGTCTTGGCGTCGAGCGAGACGAGTTTGGCGTCAAGCGTACCCATGAATAGACGATTGCCAAGGATCGCCACGCCGCGGTTGTTCGGGCCGCAACAGTAGGTCGTGATTTTGCCCATCTTGTGCTTGAAGTGCCAGATCTGCTGGCCGGTGCGCGCATCCAATGCGTAAACGTGATTGAATGACGTCGTGACGTACATCACGCCGTTCACGACAATCGGCGTTGTCTCCAAGCTCTCGACAATCTCCGTCTGGAAGATCCAGGCCGGGCGCAGGTTCCTGACGTTTGACGTATTGATCTGGGCCGACGGATAATACCGCGACTGCTCGTAATTTCCATTGGTATGCAGGAAATTGTTGGCATCACCAGCCGCTCGGCTCAGCATGTCTTGCGTGACGGTCGACATGTCGCCATACACGCTCGTTTTAGTGGTTTCTTGAGCCATTGCTGTGCCACTGAGACCGACCATGGCCCCTGCCAACAGCAATGCTAGAAATTCCCGATTCGTCATCCACGCCTCCCATCAAAATTTGTTGGAGATTTGATTTTTGAATTACAGAGAAGTCAAAACTACGACTAACGGCGTTGCTTTTGTAGGCTACAATACGGGATAGTGGAATTGCAACGACCGAAAACTGGAAGTTCAGCTTTGAATATCGAACGCATTGCAACACTTGCGGCCTGCTTTATCGTTTGGAATTCAATATATGTCAGTGCCGCGGGTACTGGACAAATATTTGTCAGTAACGAAAAATCAAATACAATCAGTATTTTAGACGGTTCCAATAAGGTTGTCGGGACGATCCAAACGTGCGCGCGGCCCCGCGGTATGCATTTCAGTGCTGATCGTAATCATTTCTTCGTTGGCTGCGCCGATGACTCACAAATCGCAGTCTATAATGTTGTCACGCGTAAGCTCGTACGACGCATCCTTGATGTCGCGCAGCCCGAAACATTCGATCTTCATCCGAACGGCCGTCATCTCTATGTCTCGAACGAGGAAGACGCGGCGGCCACAGTTTTCGATCTCGAAACCGGCAAGCAGATTGCTATGTTCGAGACCGGCGAGGAACCGGAAGGTGTTCAATTCACGTCTGACGGGCGTCTGGTTTTTGTCGCCTCCGAAGCGGCGAATTTGGTCCATGTCATCGATACCGTACAACGCAAGGTCATTGCCGATGTGCCGGTCGACACGCGCCCGCGCCGCTTTGCCTTGACGCCCGACGACAAGGAACTCTGGGTGTCGGCGGAGCTGGCAGGGATCGTGAATATCATCGACACCAAGACGCTCAAATTGATCGGCGATGTCGTCTTCTTGCCAACCGGCTTTCGCAAGGAGCAGGTGACACCCGTCGATGTGCTCATCACCAAGGATGGCCGCCTCGGATATGTCGCGCTTGGCCGCGCCAACCATGTCGCCGTGGTTGACATCAAGGCGCGAAAAGTCCTCGAATACATTCTGGTCGGCAAGCGCGCGTGGGGGCTGGCCCTGACGTCAGATGAAAGCACGCTCTATGTGGCGAACGGGCTGTCTGACGATTTGACGGTGATAGACACGCAATCGCGTAAGGCGCTCGTCACGGTTCCGGTCGGTCGGGTCCCTTATGGAATTCTGATCGATGATTAGTCGTCTCGTGTTGCTGGGAGCGCTTTTCATGAGCGTGACGGCCGGAACGGCAGGCGCTTCCGAGATGTTATCCATCCTCTACCTGGGTCGCCAGCATGATCCTGCCTACCTGACCCGGCGGGCCTATACCGGCCTTTCCCTTCGTGACGTCAAACGCCCTGTCGCCGGAGCCCGTCTTGCCATTCGGGCAACGCGAGTTCTTGCCCGTGCGATCGGTGTCAGGTTTGAGCTTGAAGAACGTCTGTTGTCCGGCAAGGCCGACCTGACCGTTGGATTGGCTGAGGCGATTGCTGAGCCCGGCCGCATCATCATTGCCGACCTCAACCGCGATGAGTTGCTCCGCTTGGTCGATCACACCAAAAATCGCGATGACATCCTCATCTTCAATGCGCGTCATCGCGACAATGACCTGCGCGAAGAGCAGTGCGCGCCGCAGCTGTTCCATACGATCCCGAGCCACGCGATGCTTGCCGATGCCTTGGCGCAGTTCCTCGTCGTCAAGAACTGGAGTCGCATTCTCTCGCTGGTCGGCGAACAGCAGACCGATCAGATTCTTGAGAAAGCATTCGCTAGATCAGCCGACAAATTCGGATTGCGTATCATTGCCACCAAACCCTTCGTGCTCTCAAACGATCCGCGCCAGCGCGATCGGAGCAACATCATCCTGCTCTCGTCGGGACTCAGCTATGACGCCGTATTTCTAGCTGACTCATTGGGTGAGGTCGGACGCTACGCATCCTACGGCTTCTCGCTGCCGCGGCCAGTCGTCGGGTCGGAAGGACTGCGGCCGCTGGCATGGCACTGGACGCTTGAGCGTTATGGTGCTCCACAACTCAATCAAAGATTTATCAGGCGCATCAAGCGACGCATGGCAGCCCCTGACTGGGCCAGCTGGGCTGCGGTCCGCAGCATCGTTGAGGCCGTTCGCCAGTTCAAGACCACGCGCGTCAAAGATATACGCAGCAGGCTGGTGGACGACGCATTTCAATTGGACCTCTATAAGGGTTTTCCCGGCAGTTATCGCAGGTGGTCGCGACAGCTGCGACAGCCGATTGCGCTTGCAACACACAACGCCGTAATCGCATTGGCTCCGATCACCGGGTTCGAGCACAAGCTCAACGTCCTCGACACGCTTGGGAGGGATGCCGCGGAGAGTGCTTGTCCTCACTGATTCTGTGTCTGTTTCGCCTGTGGTTTTGGCTATGACGTGCCGCGAGCCGGGCCAAGTCCGCGTTTGCCCCTCAGGTCAACGCGCCCTCGCCGATTGTATTGGAGGGCAACCAACAATCGTGAAGCCAATTAAAGGCGATCGACAATCGCGGTAGAGACCGCGGGAACGTGCGACGTGGGCGTTCCAATCCAATCACTTCGTAGTAAATTGGCCCAATGCGCCATACCAGATCTCCAAAGAGTAAACGCGCCGCCATCGCCGCCGCGCGCACATATCTCAAGGCCAAGCTTGGCTGGTTGCGCGGATTTCCCACCCACCGGGACCGCAACGGCGAAATCGTGTGGCAAGTCCTGCCGCGGGTGGGCAGTCGCTCTCAATCGGAGGTGCTGCATGTCACACGAGAGCGACTGCGGCGGACCGAATTCGGCCGCAACACAGTGCGTCGCCGCTTCCCGCGCGCACTTCGAGATGTCGTTGGTGACGTCGAAGCTTGGACGGCGCGCGCAGATGAGCTGTTCGCAATTCTCAAGGCCGTGGTCCACGACGGCGGGGAACTGCCCGATTGGCAGGCGCTGCTTGCGGCCTACGCGCCGCGCCGCTCGATACGCACTCAGATCGGCGCGATCGTAGACAGCGACAGAACGCTCGCTCCCCTCATAACCAGTCTGCTGTGGATTCATTGGTTTGACGCGCGATCGTTTGCAGCTGCGCTCGATAATCTAGAGGCACATAGGCAGCCAATCTCAGGCCTCCTGGAACGTCTCGAACACGACCATGGCCAACTGCCGGCCCTGCAATGTTTGCAGTTGGTCGACGATCGGCGGGGGTCAAAACTGCTTGCTCTACTGGCCGATCAGCGGTGCTGGACGGTTCCACTTAGTCACGGCGATTTTCATAGTCAGCTCGTCAACGGCCTGAAACGTCGCCGGACCGGAGGTGGCATTGGGAGCACGCTGGAAAGAGAGGGAGCGAAAAGGCCCGAGCCGCGGCTTGGCCCGGATCTGTGCCGCTTTATTTCGAGCCTTTGTACGCGCGACGAAAAAATCCGTGGTCGGATTCTGATACTGATGGATCTCATCTTGTCACGGGAGCTGCTGCAAGACTGGCAGGAGTGGTGGCAGCAAGCGGCGACCCTGGAGCGCGAAACGCGTCGATTGATGGGCTCATTCCCGCCGCGGCTGACTTGGGACCATGCAGAAAAGTGTCGCGCGATGGAAGCGCAGATACGTGAAGCCCAAAACGCGCCGCGTGCGTTTCGCTGGAGCGATGTGGGCGACTTGTTCGATTCAATCAGCAGGTCGGCAGAAGATGCGGAATTCGAATCCCTGGTCAGTTGTGCCCGAAGTCTCACCGGCTCTCACAGAGGCAGACCAATCGCCCAGTTGCTGC
>JBPCWB010000806.1:0-2536 GCA_051009955.1 Hyphomicrobiaceae bacterium
GTTGACGTTGAGGCCGCGGCGCTGGCATTGGAGCCGATTTCGCGGCTGCTTGAAGGCAAAACGCCGAAGAAGGTCATTGTTGTGCCGCAGAGGATCGTCAATGTCGTTGCCTGAGGCGCATCGATACAGCAGCTTGCCAGGAGGCCGGACAATCAAACGCTTTGCCGGGATAGCCGCTCTGATCTCGATCGGATTTGCCGTCACGAGCTGCGGATCCGATGGCTTCAAGCCTATGTATGCAGCCTCTTTGAATGGTGGCACACTCTCCAATGAGATGGCGGCGGTTTCGGTGACCACCATCCCTGGTCGTGTGGGTCAGCGCATTCGCAATGAGCTGGTGTTCCAGACCACTGGCGGTGGTCACGAGAAGGCGCCGAAATATAGCCTCGATGTGACGCTGACTGAGCGTGTTACGTCGACATTGGTCAACCTCGAAGGGGACTCGGCAAGTCAGATCTACAGCCTCGACGCCAGTTTCTCTCTCGTCGATAAGCAGAGCAAGAAAGTGCTCTTCCGGGGTAAAAGCTACGGCCGTGCAGGTTTTGAGCGCTTTGGATCGATCTTTGCCAATGTCCGCGCCCGCGAGGACGCAGAGGATAGAGCCGCTCGAACGGTTGCCCGCGATCTCAAGATCCAACTCGAAGGTTATTTGGCGCGACGTACCTAAAACCTCCTCAGTCGCGGTGGTCATTCAGTCGTGGTCGCGATCAAAGCTGCACAATCAGAAAAATTCGTCGACGCACCGCCGACCGGATGTTTAGCGACGCTTGTTTTCGGCAGTGACGTCGGTCTTGTTTCCGAACGCGCCGCAAAACTTGCCAGGACATTCGCGGCGCGGAGCGATCCCGACGGCGAGATCATACGTATCGAGGACCCCGATCTCGAACAGGATCCCGATCGGCTCATTGTCGAATTGCAAACGATGCCGATGTTCGGCGGTGCGAAAGTCGTGCGCACCTCACTTGGTCGCCGTGTCACAGCGGCATTGGTCAAATCGGTGATCGACGGGGGCCAGCCCGCGGCACAGCTAATCGTCGAGGCCGGCAATCTGAAGCCAACCGATGCCGCCAGGAAGGCGTTCGAGGCAACGCCGTGGGCGGCAGCTATTCCCTGTTACAGCGATGATGATCGCGATCTGACCAGCCTTGTACGCGATATGTTGGCAACCAACGGCAAATCCGTCGAGCGCGATGCGCTGGAGGCACTTGTCGCCCGCCTCGGGGCCGACCGCGCGCTTTCTCGTGGCGAAGTGGACAAGCTCATTCTATATGTTGGTGAACGAGGTTCAATCAAAGCCGAAGATGTTCGTGACATTGTTGGCGATGCGTCCGATATGGCCCTGGAGCAAATCGCCGAAGCCGCGGCTGATGGCCATGCGGCTCATGCCGTCCGGGACTTCGACCGGTCGGTTGCGGCAGGCGAGAACCCACAGGCCCTGATTGCTGGCGTGCAGCGGTACTTCCGCAGACTTCATCGCTTACGCTCCGCAATCGATCAGGGACAGTCGTTTGACGCTGCGGCGCGCGCATTACGTCCACCCTTGTTCTTCAAGCAGAAGGACAAGATGGCCGCGCAATGCCGCAGCTGGACGCACGATCGACTACTCACCGCCATGCGGCGGATTTCCGAAGTCGCCCGCGATGCGCGGTTGAATGCCAGCCTGGATGCGACCTATGCGGAACGGCTCCTGCTTGAGCTCGCCACCATGGCGCGCCAGCAACAGCGCCGTTGAGCCATAAACGCGCGCCGCAAGGACAGTCGATTGGCGCTGCGCTCGTCTGCCCCTATAAGACCTACCACAGGCAAACGAGGATTCCATGAGAGACAGCCATTATGACGTTGTCGGCATTGGCAACGCCATTGTCGATATTATTGCCCGCTGCGATGTCGAACTGCTTGCCCAGCAAGACGTTGCCAAAGGTCACATGCAGTTGGTTGACAGCACCCGCATCGCGCAATTGTACGATGCCATTGGACCGGCGATCGAAATGTCCGGCGGGTCCGCCGCCAATACAATCGCCGGTGTCGCCTCGTTCGGTGGCCGGGCCGGCTATATCGGCAAAGTCTCTGACGACGAATTCGGCCGCATCTTCACCCATGACATTCGCGCGATCGGTGTCGAATTCAGCACGCCGCCCGCGACCGATAGTCAACCGACCGCCCGCTCGCTGATTCTTGTGACGCCGGATGGCGAGCGCACGATGAATACGTTTCTCGGAGTCAGCCCTGAGCTCTCAGTTGCCGATCTCGATGCCGACATGATCAGCGCCGGCAACATCCTCTATCTTGAAGGGTATTTGTTCGACGCCCCGTCCGCGAAGCAATCATTCAGAGAGGCAGCTAGGATTGCCAAAGCCGCTGACCGCCGCGTAGCATTGACCCTGTCCGACGGCTTCTGCGTGGAGCGTCATCGGGATGAATTCCTCGACTTTATCCGCAACGACGTCGACGTTCTCTTTGCAAACGAACAGGAGATAACCTCGCTTTATCAATCGTCGTCTTTTGATGAAGCCGCCGCCCTGATCAAAGCAGACAC
>JBPCWB010000807.1:0-8931 GCA_051009955.1 Hyphomicrobiaceae bacterium
CGAGATCTCGGACATCGCCCATGGCTGCATCCATTGCAGCTACCCGATAGGTCGCCACCTCGCGTACGCTCCGCAGGTGTGGATCGCCATTGGATAGGCCCGCCTGACCATCGCCATCCTGCTTGGATACCGGCGGTGAGGTGGCCGCATCGGCAGCGCCCTCGACGTCGGCCTTGGTCAGATCCAAGACCATGGATTCTGCGGGAAACTTGAGATCCACGACATGGTCTGGCGTGATGAGAACATCATGATGGGCAAGAAGTCCATTGGTGTCGACGATGATGTTACGCACTGTCCAGCTGCTGTCGTCGAACAGAAGATCCCGAATCGTTCCGATCGCGCCATCGGTGGCTTGAACATCGTGCCTCAGAAGCTCGTGCGTCGTTCTCAACATGGATCAGCTCGGCTTTTTCCTCGATGAATATAGGAAGAATATTATGGCACAAGTCGAATACCCTTGAGATGGGTCAAGGCTCGGCGGACCTTTGCGGGGCTAAACCTCCGCTACGAAACATCGAAGCAACACTTCCATGACCATTTCTCGAGAGCCCAGCCGTCGGAACAGTCAAACCCGCCGCACGGTCATGATCGGCCACAATCCAGGCAGATAGCAAGGCGCAATCTTAACGTTGCAGGATGCCAGAGGATGTTTGCCTTCACCATGGAGTTCCCACTCAGCGTCAACCTGCTGGTGTTTGTCCTCGCCGCCTTCGGCGTTTGGGTCGCCGGCACGCATCTGGCCGTCTCTGCCGAAGAGATTTCGGATCGCCGCCAGTTGGGCAAGGACATTATGGGACTGGTCTTCCTGGCAGCAGCGACAGAACTGCCGGAATTCGTCACAACGATGTTTGCCGCGATATCCGGTCACGCAAGCCTGCTGTTGAACAACATGTTCGGCGGCATTGCATTGCAGACTGCGATCCTGGCGATTGCTGATCTGGCGGTCGCGCACGTCGTCATAACCCGGTTCCCGCACAAGTCGACGCCGATCCTTGAAGGTGTCCTGCTGGTCCTGATCCTGGCGTTCTTGCAGGCTATCATCCTGGTCGGGGACTATGCCCCAGCGGGCTGGGTCGGGCTCGGATCGATTCTCCTCGCGGCCTTCTATGTCTGGGTCATCCAGCTGCTTCGCAGTCAGGACAGGCAATCGAAGTGGGTCCCCGTTGAGATCCCGGAGTTGCCGGCCGGGGTCAAGCCAATCGGTCTGCTCGCAACCGTCGAGACCGAAACTGAGAGGCGTTTGTTCGCACGTTTCGCATTGGCCAGCCTCGCCATTCTGGTGTTCGGAGTCCTACTCGTCTTTTCCGCGGAGCGCTTGGCCGAGCAGACGGGACTGGGCTCGAGTTTCATCGGAGCGACGCTGCTGGCCGGCGCGACATCTCTGCCGGAACTCAGCACCACGGTGATGGCCGTGCGCCTGCAGTCGTACACCATGGCGATTTCAAACATCTTCGGCAGCAACCTCATCATGGTCCTACTGATCCTGCCGGCGGACATCGTCTACACGGAAGGTCCTCTCCTGCAGCAGGCGGACGCGTCCGCGTCGTTCGCGCTGATCTGCGGCGTCGGCGTCACCGCAATCTATGTTGTCGGCCTGATAACCCGCGGACGACGTAGACTCCTCGGTATGGGGCTGGACTCCTGCGCCGTCCTGGCCGTCTATCTGCTTTCTCTCTGCGTCCTATACACATTGCGTTAGGGTCGACTTCTTCGATTGATCGAGGGCCGCAGCCACGCCAACAGAGGCAATGATATGACGAGCGACGAAGAAGAGCGGTATCCGATCGCAGAAGGTTCGGCCAGTGTTCTTGACGTCGTGGCAGCAGTGGTCTGGTCGCACTCGTCCATTGGCTGATCCACATCAAGAAGCCTTAGTTCGGCTGGCGGCCGACGGAGCACGACGTAGCGCTCATTTGTCTAACCAAAGGCTGTGACTTCAAACCAACAAACTGCAATTTCTTATGTCGTCATATGTCTGATGATTGAAACTTCTGAATTTCGTTGATGGCACCACACAACAATCCCAGGCACGTCATAAGACGGCCAAACGCTCCACGCCGGTGGGCAAAAGTGTGGATGCTGCACCTGCGGAGTTGCACTGCAGCCGACCAGATGACTTGGGAATGAGTGCCATGTACCCGCGGAATTCGACGCGTGCATTCGCCGTCATATTGATGATGGGGACTGGTTGGTCGACGCTCGGCCTGGCCGGCGAACGGGGCTTTGGTGCGTCGACGGCCAAATGGCATCCGTGGTTCGAGATCGGCGGCTACTACAATAGCAATGACGCTGACGGCAATGGCCCGTTTGGCACCAGTCGCGGCGAGGAATCGGTCTTCGTTCCGGTAGTGGGCAACAACCGCAGCCTGGTTTTCGGCCAGCTCACGACCAAGTTCTTCAAAGACGAAGCACTGGAAGGAAATCTCGCATTCGGCTATCGGCGCATGCTGTTGTCCGGCTTCAACGCCGGTGTCTGGCTCGGCGGTGATGTGCGCAGAACGAAAGCTGACAACACGTTCTGGCAGCTCTCCGGCGGCTTTGAACTGCTGTCCCACGATTTCGATGCCCGGCTCAACTGGTACAGCTCGATGACGGGCCCGCAACGGTCTGAAGACAGTGCCATGGATCTAATTATCACCGACACGCAGATTTCGCTGACCGGTGGCGAGGAAGTCGGCATGTTCGGTGTCGATGCCGAAGTTGGTATCCGGATGCCGACCAGCCTGATTGGGTTTGTGCCCAGCATTTTCGAGCTGCGCGTTTACGGCGGCGGCTACTATTTCGATCATCACGATGCCTACGAAGAGATCGCCGGTAGCAAGGGCCGTGTGGAATTGCGCATCAATGAAGTGTTTGGCACTGGTTCCCGCCTGACGGCCGAATACGAGATCTCGCATGACGATGTCCGAGACACGCGTCATGAAGTTGGTGGGCGCGCACGCATTCCACTGAGGTTTGGCGGCGCTGCGCGACGCCGAATGACACGCCTCTCCGCGCAAGAGCGACGCATGTTGGACGGTCTCGAACGAGATACCGATGTCGTTACGGGCCTCGGCGGCGTAGAGAACGTCGAGGACGCTCTGACGGGCACGGATTTTGATCGAGTTGTCACTGTCGACGCTGGTGGCAGCGTCACGGACAAATCAAAGTCCGCCGGCGCCAATTCACTGATTATCGTCAACGGTGAGGTCAAGGGTCAGCAGTCGCTGCAAGGCGATCAGACACTGCAAGGCGGCGGGACAACCATTGCTGTCCGTGGGCGCACCAGTGGCACTGTGGTCAATTTCACGGCACCGGGCGCGGCGGCAAAACTCACGTCACCGGGTGAAGAAGCAAATAGTCTGATCTTGCTTGCCTCCAATACGCATGTTTCCGGGCTCTCGATTGATGGCGGCGGTGGGACGGCAGATGCTGACAGCTGGGGGCACGGCATTCACCTTGGCAGCAACACGCGCAATATGTTCATCACCAATGTCGATGTCAGCAACCTCGCAGGCGACGGCATCAGGGCCCAAGACGGCAACGCGCTGTCAGTCTTCGATACGCACATTTGGGACACGGGTGGTCACGGCATCCACTTCAACAATGACAATGACATCTGGATTCGCGGTGGCTCCGTCAGCGACACGGCGGGCGCGGGCGTCTCCGGCGGCAGCGGCAACGCCGTCGACATCGCCGGTCTTGATGTCTCGAACACCGGCCGCCACGGCATCGAATTCTGGGATGACAATGTCGTCACCGTTGCTGACGTGACGATCGCCGACACCGGCTTGAATGGCGAAACGGACAGCGGCAGCGGCATTTCATTCAATGACAGTAACACGGCCAAGATCCTTGGCGGCTCGATCGTCCGCACTCTAGGTCATGGCATCTCATTTCACGACAGCAACGGCGATGGCGACGACAGCAGGTTTGTGTGGATCGAGGGCATTGCAATTGGCGAAGCCGTTGAGGAAGAGGGTCCTCCCGGCATCGGCGGCCACGGCATCGTGTTCAATGATGACAACGAAGACGTGACCATTCGCGACGTAACGATCACGAACGTGGCTAAGAGCGGGATCGCGTTCAACAATCGAAACAAGCACGTCACGATCGAAGGCGACCAGGCCCGCACAGAGATTGTCGACGTCGGTGAACATGGCATCACGTTCCTCGATGAGAACACGGTAACGATCGCCGCTGTGGCGATCGCCGATACCGGGCAAAGCGGAGATCAGGACAACGGCGACGGTATCGCCTTCCAGGACGGCAACACCGTAAGTGTCACAATAGCCGATGTCTCGAACGCCGGCGGCCACGGCATCAGGTTCTGGGACAACAACACCGTCACGATCACAGACGTGACGATTGCTGATACAGGGCAAATCGGAGATCAGGAGAAGGGCGACGGTATCTCCCTCCAGGATGGCAACACGGCCACAGTCCTCGGTGGTTCAATCGTCCGGACTTTAGGACATGGCATCTCATTTCACGACGGCAATGGTCACGTCGACGTTGACGACAGATTCGTCTGGATCGAAGGCGTCACGATCGGCGAAGCCGGAGAGACAGATGGTCCGGCCAGCATCGGCGGAAATGGCATCTCGTTCCATGACAACAACGCTGATGTCAACATTCGCGACGTCACAGTCACGAACGCCAGTGGAGTTGGAATCGCGTTCAACAACCTGAACAAAGACATCGTGATCGAAGGCGATCAGACGGGCACCACGATTACCGGGGTCGGCAAGCAAGGCATCAATTTCAAAGATGAAAACGAGCACGTAATCATTAGCAACGTTGCAATTTCCGGATCTGGGCTAAGTGGCAGTGGCCGTTGGACTAATATTAGCGGTATTCAATTCCATAATTCAAACAAATTCATCACGATTCGCGATGTCGACATCATGGACACTTACGATTCAGGAATCTCTTTCTGGGAGGAAAACGAAGACATCGATATCATTGGAGCGAAAGTCACAGCCGCTGGCGGCTCTGGCATAAGCGTGTTTGTCCGTAACAGTCGGGTAAGAATCACTGATGCCACGATATCGAACGTCGGCGAAGTCGGGATCGTCGCAACCAGTCACAACAGTGACATCGAAATCGCCGACACAACCATCACCAACGCCTTTCTTCCCGGTATCTTTTTCAGGGAATCAAACAAGGGCGTCAAGATCTTCAACACATCGATCACCAATGTTGGCAACGGTGAACCGCACATCTTTGCCGGGTTGAATGGCATTCAAATGGATGATGGCAATGACGTTGAACTGAGCTTCGTGACGATCGGCGAAGTCGTCGGCAATGCATTTCAAATCGGGGGCTCAAACGTCATATTCAACAACGTCACGCTCAGCGGCCCGGTTGGCCAGCACGCCTTTAATTTCACGGGCGGCAAGAGCGATATGACCGGCAACATAAATAACGTCAATACCACAGGCAACGATGTTACCTGCAACGCCACTGACAGTCGCGCAGAGAAAGCGTTCGCCGGAAGCATCGCGTTTGACACCAACACGCTGACAGCCGACGATTGCATCGTCATCGAATGAGACTGACCAACAGCAAGATGGTTTACCGTTGCAGTTCGTTCGGCATGTCATGACCCCGCCCGTCACTTACTTTTGGTGATAACGCCGACGATTGGTACGGTCATTTTCGCACGTGTGGCACGCATTCGCTTGTCAGCCCTCGCAAGAAGTGTTCGTTAGTCAAAACGGGGTAGTTCAAACGGAGTGATCGCAATGAGCAATAATAGGATGGTTCATCATTGGATGATGCGTCTCGCGTTTGTCGCGTTCTGCATGTTTCTTGGTGCATCGTTAAGCCAAGCACAGAACGCGCGGCTCGTCGCCGGCACACTAACGTGCGAGGGACAGGGGTCTGTCGGACTAATTCTCGGCTCGCAAGAACGCTTGCGGTGCGCCTATACGCCTGCAGGCGGCGGTCGTACCCTCAGATATGACGGCACAATCACTCGCGTGGGTCTTGATGTCGGCGTGCGCGGCAAGAGCGTGATGATATGGACCGTGCTGGGATCAACGTCGCAGCTACCCGGTACTGCGCTCGGCGGATCGTTCGCTGGTGTTTCGGCGGACGTCGCAGCCGGCATCGGCGCCGGCGCCAACGTCCTCGTAGGCGGAAACAACAATTCCGTGGTTCTGCAGCCTCTGAGTGTCAAGGCTGCAACCGGTGTCAACCTTGCCATCGGCGTGTCCGGACTGAACCTGAGACCGACGGCAGGCTGAGTGCGAATTATCAAAGGACGACGGCCTGAGCGGCGCCGACATGGGATACGCGCTCACGAGGTCTCGGTTGCACGATGTCGCGCCGGCTGGTCGGTTGGCCTGACCAGCGCGAGGCCGACAAGCATCATGGCCGTTGCAAGCCAGATCCAAATCGCGTGTTCTTCGCCAAACAGGAAGATACCCCAGGCGATTCCCGATAGCGTCACCACATAAGCCGTCTGGCTGGCAAACACCGGCCCGGCCGTCGACACCAGATGCACGAAGCCGCCATAGGCGAAGGCATTGATGATGGCCATCGCAACGACCGCCCACTCGGTCTCGGTGAAGGGCAGACTCGGCATCCAATTCGCACCGAAGATAATGGCTGCGGAAGCGGTCATGAATGTCGCCATCAATTGCATGCCGCACAGGAGAGTCGACGCGTCAATGCCGCGTGGCACGCGCCGAGAGATGTAAATGTTCTCGCACGAATAACAAAGGGCGCACGCAACCGCGACCAGCACCCAGATACCATCGTCGCGATGCGGCAGGCTCGTATCGGGCAGCATGATCAGCAAGATGGCAACAACACCCAGACTGATACCAATCAGCCTCGTCAACACCAGCCGCTCCATGGCCAGCGCCAAGGCCAGCACCAGCGTCATCATCGGCACGGTCGCGATGGTGATCGCCAATACACCGGCCGAAAGGTGCCTCGCGGCGAAGAAATACAGAGTCCCCGGCAACGCCGTGCCGATCAGCCCCGCCACCACATAGAATGTTAAATGCCGGCGGGTCATCGGCAACCGCTTGCCGCGCAGCCTGACAAAACCATAAAGCACGATGAACCCGAAGAGCGCCTGCCAAAGATTCAGCGCGAGCGGATGGGTTCCCGCCGCCGTCGCAATCTTTGCCAGGGAAAACGTACTACCCCAGGCAATGCCGACGAAGATTAGAAGCGCGGAAGATTGTAGCGCGGAAGAAGAGAACGCGTGTGGTCCGGCCATATCAATTTCCGACATTCCTTGTTCTGCGCGCAATGCAAACTCGTAGCCGGATTGCTTCGCATTTATCCCGCAAAGCTGCCGGCCACAGGCACCTGAGCACTGGGGCCCCAATTCCCGATCGTGTGGGCGTCGTCTGCATCCAGCCTTTGCATCGCCGGAATATGATCCGAAGTCCAGTCCCTCCCGTTACGCGGCAGGCCCAATGCGGCCATTCCCTCAGCCACGTCCTTGTCACGCACGGCATCGGCCAGGGCCGCTGGATCGCACCACGTCCATGTTCCGCCCTCCATGCGCGCAAATATCCGCCCGGTCCTTTGATCGGCGAAATTGATGACCGGCAGCAACTTTGCACATTTCTGCAAAAAGTCGGTGTTTCGGGCGGCAATGACCTCATCAGGCGGATACACGTCCTCCGGTCTGGTGGCGCGCACGTTCACCTTGCGGAAGCGATCGACATCGATCATGGCCTTGACGTCAAGAATGTTGAGCTCTCCGTTCCAGCCGTACGCGACTGTCCTCGGTCGACTTCCGAGCGGCACGGTATTGTCAAGAAATTCACAATGCACCCGTTTGTCGGTGCGCAGCGTCCAAGTGAAGAACAGCTCCGGCATTCCCGAGTACGCTTCGATGTTGTGGGCCAGTAAATCATCAACGGCCTTGTATCGGCCCACCATCTGTCCACGGCGCCACGCACGAACAATCGTCTCCTCCGGTGGCGTGATCATGAAGAACATGTAAACCAGATCGCCGAAGCGTGTCAGCAAACGCACGGGCTCATCGGCATCGCTCTCGGGAACGAAACTGTCGAACCGAAAACGGTCGATCAAAAGGTGGGACATGTTACCCGCAGCGGCCTTACGCGCCATATACCGATCAAGCTTGCGATCGATCGCGTCGATCTCGTGGCCCGTCATCATGCCTGCATACTTGAATGCGGCTCCGAGTCCCTCGTAGTCCAGCAGATACTTTCGCCAGATGTCCGGGCTAATCAGGGCAAAATCGTCCCATGGCACACCGATGCGCTCGGCCAGGCTGTGCTGGTAGGGTCGCATCGTACTCTTGCCGGAGGCGGACGCACCTTTGGTATTCATTACGACCGGTTTCGCCTGCACGGGCAGCCGGCGGAAACCTTGCTCCGAAATCGCGTCCTGGAAATACGGCTCAAGCGCCTGGCCAAGCACCGCGCTACCGTATTCGTTCATGACCAGCGTCGCTGCGATACTGGTGATCAGTTCACGATCACCGACAATGCGGCCATGCCGGCCGGCGACGCCGCCGGCAACGCGATGAAGTGCTTTGACACACGCCGACTCGAGCTCATTTTGCGAAGCGACACTGCGGTCGAGCCAGTCTGTAAGCGTTGCAGCGAGCCCTTCATTATCACTGCGCGGTATAGGGTGACTTGGTTCCGAAACGGTTTGACGACCGAAAAGGCGCGCCAACACCGACGGTGCCTTGCGTGCTGGTTCTGTCACCGCAACTGCAAACAGGGTCGCATCGAGTTCGTGCTTGATCCAGTCACTGACGGCGGCGCGCGTTTCCTCAAACAATGATTGGAATTCGTTGCGATGCAGCAGGATGGTTTCGTCAAGGATGGCGGCTGCCATGCGCCGAAAATTGATCCCCAGATCTTCGTAGTTGCGACCGGCATAAACGGCCAGATCAGCAGTCACACGGATAAGAACCTCGTGCACCAGCAAACGCTCCGGCCGAAA